>NZ_PDBT02000009.1:0-47915 GCF_002551535.2 Neisseria sp. N95_16 | reverse complement strand
CCGCCGACCGAGAAAGACATTGGACTATGAGACACCGGGTGATCTGTTTTCAGCAGCCCTTGCCAATGGCATTTGAGCGTTGCACTTGAAATGCGAATGTAAGGGCCTTTTATTTAAACATTGAATTCAAAAATCTATTTATAAATCCACCGGTTGCCAATCTTGTCCTTGAACAGGCGGCAGCCATTGGCCGCCTTGCTGGCAGAAGCCCCACAGCATATCTGGGATGCCGTAATGGTCGGCTTTTTGCGGGTCAAGCGTGCTGACAATTTGATCATCTTGGCCGTTTTTCAGCAGCGTGCCAATATTTGGATTCATCATCACGGCTTTACCCAAGGCGATAAATTCGGCAAAACCTGTGGCATAGGCTTCACGGATTTGCTGGCCGCTGAGCAAGTTGCCCACGCCGATTAAAGGTAGGCGGCCGGCGATTTGGCGGTGAACCAGCTCCATGCGGGTGAGATTGGTGTCTGCGCCACGGCGGGCTTTTTTGCTGAATTCCCACAGTGAAATATGCAGATATTGCAAGGGCTTGTTGCACAATGCATCAATCAGGGCGAAGGTATCCGCCATGGTCAAGCCGTGTTCGCCCGGCTCTTCCGGTGAAAAACGGTAGCCGATGATGAAGTCGGGCTTTTGATTTTTTTCACGCACATTTACCACGGCATTGACCACCGCCAATGGGAATTTTAAGCGTTTTTCAAGGCTGCCTCCCCAAGCATCGTCGCGTTTATTGAATTCGCCCGAGAAAAACTGCTGAATCAAATAGCCGTTGGCACCATGAATTTCCACGCCGTCAAATCCGGCCAAAATAGCCAATTCTGTGGCATTGGCAAATGCTTGAATCAACGATAAAACTTCATCTTCCGTCGCTGCTTTGGCACCGCTTGGCTCATGGTCGGACGGCGCAATCAATGCTTGGCCGTCGAGCAAGTCTTTGACTGCTTCTTTACCGCCGTGATGAATTTGCAAAATCGCTTTGGCACCTTGATTTTGCAAGGTTTGCGCAAGCTGTTTCAAGCCTGCCAGATGACGTTCGTCAATGGCTTCAGGCTGGCCGGCAAACGCTTTGCCGTTTTTCGCCACCAAGGTTGCGGCAGTGATAAACATGCCGATGTCGCCGGCGCGGTTGCCGACAAATCGCTCTTCCTGCTCGCCCAATGTGCCGTCAGAATTGGATGCAAAATGCGTCATCGGCGCGACTACTAATCGGTTTTTGATGGTTACGCCGTTGTTTAAGGGGTAAGGGGTGAATAAATCAGTCATAAATACCTCTGTGCTACGTTGATTGAGTGCCAATTTAATAATTTTGTAAAATTATATTTTTTACAATTTAATAATAAAACCAAAATCATGGTTTGCCATGATTAGATAGTTGATTTCGATGGTTACACAGATTGCGTCGCAATTTTGCGCAACAATGCAATTTCGTCAGCCGATAAATTCAGGCATGTGCCCATTTTTCCGGGAATCTCTACTGCTTGATGCTCTAAGGCTCTGCCGCTGTTGGTCAGGCGAATGATGACGCTGCGTTCGTCTTCAATGCTGCGCGTGCGCTCGACCAATTCTTTGGCTTGCAAACGTTTGAGCAGTGGCGTGAGTGTGCCGCTGTCGAGATGCAGCTTTTCGCCCAACTCGCCCACGCTTTGTTCGCCGTGTTCCCACAACACCAGCATGACCAGATATTGCGGATAGGTCAAATCCAGCGCTTGCAGAAAAGGCGTATAGCGGCGGGTGATTTCTTTGGATAAGGCATAAAGCGGAAAACACAATTGGTTTGAAAGCTTGAGTTGCTCGTACATGGCAGTTATCTAGATGAAATAAAGACAATTCTATCACATCATTATATTGTTCAAAATTTAATTTTCTAAAGATAACCATAGCGACCATGATAAAGGCCGTCTGAACGTTTCAGACGGCCTGCCTAACGCTTACCAATGCAATACTGCGCTCTCTTCAATCGGCACGCGGCCTAAATGGGTTTTGTTTTGTTGCGCTTCCCAATCCGGATAACCGAAGGCAATGCCGTGCAGCAATTTATATTCATCGGATACGCCCAATTCACGGCGGATATCATCGGCAAACAAACCTAAAAACAACATCGGAATGCCGCCAAAGCCACGCGCGGTCAGCGACAGTAAAAAGGTTTGCGAATACATGCCCATGTCGGCAGCGATGTTGACATCATGATTATCCACGCTCGGCATAAACAAAAACGCCATGTGCGCCGCGCCGTAGCCGGTGATGTTTTGCTCGATCACCGGCTGGCGGCCGGCTTTGTCTTCACGCGGCACACCGAAGCTGGTCGTGAACACGTGCGCATATTGATTACGCCAGCGTGGCTCATAAATGCCGGTAAATTTGCTTTGATCAAACTCAAAATCCGGGCTGAATTTGCCCTCGCGGAATCGCTCGCCGATGATTTTATGCAAGCGCTGCAAGGTTTCGCCCGAAGCAATATGCACCAACCAAGGCTGGGTATTGCAGGCAGATGGCGCATTTTGCGCATCAGCAAGAATTTGTTTGATTTCCGCTTCGGTCATCTCGGTCGGCAAAAATTTACGGATAGACTGACGGGTTTTGACGGTGGTTTCAAAATCTAACATGGCGTTCTCTTGATTGAACAATGCAATGGCGTTCAGTTTATTTTGTTGAAAACAAAATAAGAAGCCACTAAAATGGAAACCTACCTTCCATAAACGGAAATTTTATGAATCTCAATGCCCTACGTTTATTCGTTGCCGTTGTGCAAGACGGCAGCTTGTCGAAAACCTCAGAAAAATTAGGCGTACCAATTGCCACCATCAGCCGCCAAATCAGCGAGCTAGAAAAATCACTGAATATCCAATTGTTTGACCGCTTCAAATCAGGCGTGAAGCCGACCATGGCGGGGCAACGGCTGTATGAGCAGGTGTATGTCAGCATGGATAATTTGGTTAACGCCGAGCAAGTCTTGTTTGCCGAACAAGGCCGTCTGAAAGGTTTATTGCGCATTTCCGCCCCACCCGATTGCACGCCGGTGCTGGCTTGGATCGCGGCATTTCAAGCGCAGTTTCCGTTGATTCAAGTGCATTGCACCATGACTGACCGCGTGCTGGATATGACGGCAGACGGCATTGACGTGGCTTTCCGCATGGGCGAATTGCACGGCGACAATTTTATTGCCAAAAAAGTATTGTCAGTCGGCGCCAAGTGGGTGGCGCACCCAGATTTATTGGCCAAATTCGGTACACCGCAAAATTTGACCGAATTGGCCGCTTTGCCCGTAGCCGGTTGGGCGCGCAATGGCGAAAACACGCTTAAAGTGATGGTGGGCAAACAGGTGCATTTTGTGCCTTATGTGTTTGCCTGCAATGAAAGCTCAGCCTTGGAATATATGGCCATCGTGGGCAAAGCGGTATGCCATTTGGCGGATTATTCGGCCAATCGGTTGATCGCGCAGCATGGTTTGGTGGAAGTTTTGGCTGATGTGGATTTCCCGCGCTACGACATTTCGATGATTTACGCGGCGCACCGCTATCCTTCCAGCATTGTGCGGGCGTTTGTGGAATTTGTCGGGCAGCAGCTTGAGGCCGTCTGAACTTTACACAACAATCTTTTTGAGATGCTTTTTCAGACGGCCTAGATAGGTCTATAATATGAAAACAATTTTCTCAACTTCCAAACCCGTAAAGGAATCAATATGTTTGGTATCACTAAAGAACAAGTATTAGACGCTTTCACCTTCCGCTCCGCCTGCCGCTATTACGATCCCGAGCGCAAAATCAGCGATGAAGATTTTAATTATCTGTTGGAGCTTGCTCGTTTGTCGCCAAGCTCGGTCGGCTCTGAACCGTGGAAATTTCTGGTGATTCAAAACCCCGAATTGCGTGAAAAACTCAAGCCCTTCAGCTGGGGCATGGCGCGACAATTGGATGCATGCAGCCATTTGGTGGTGTATTTGGCGAAGAAAAACGCCACTTATGATTCCGATTTCCTGCGCGCCGGTTTGGAAAAACGCGGCCTGACCGATGAGCAAATGGCCAAAAGCGTGGCCATTTATGAAAATTTCCAAAAACACGACATTGAAATCTACGGCAGCGAACGCGCCCTGTTTGACTGGACCGGCAAACAAACCTACATCGCCTTGGCCAATATGATGACCGGCGCGGCCTTAATCGGCATTGATTCTTGTCCGGTAGAAGGCTTGGATTATAAGGAAGTCAACCGTATTTTGGTTGAAGAAGGCCTGTTTGATCCCGAAGAATGGGGCGTTTCCGTGGCGTGTACATTTGGCTACCGCGCCAAAGAGATTACCCACAAATTCCGCCGTCCGCTCGATGAATTGGTGACTTGGGTGAAATAATCCAAATATTTATTTAAGGCCGTCTGAAACAATTGGTTTCAGAAGGCCTTTTGTTTCTTTTAAAGAAAGCAATCGTTTCGTATAACCGGATTGTTTTCTTTAAAATAGCCCTTATAATCACTTTATCATTTAAATAAAACCAAGGAACACCATGCGCACCATTCGACAAATCTACCAAGCGCCGCCGAAACATTGGGTGGGCGATGGTTTTCACGTGTCGCCGCTGTTTTCCCACATGGACGAAGTCAGCAAACAGACCAGCCCGTTTCTTATGCTCGATTACGGCGTGCCCACCGAATTTTCTCCCAACTTCGGTGCACCGCGCGGCGTGGGCAGCCATCCGCATGCCGGTTTTGAAACCGTCACCGTCGCGCTGCAAGGCGAAGTGGCACACCGCGACAGCTCGGGCGGCGGCGGCATTATCCGCGAAGGCGATGTGCAATGGATGACCGCCGGCCGTGGTATTGTGCACGAAGAATTTCACAGCAAAGATTTTAGCGAATGCGGCGGTGTACTGGAAGAATTGCAGTTTTGGGTCAACCTGCCGCGCGAGTTTAAAGAAGTTGCCCCCGAATACCAAGCCTTACCTAAGGAAAAGATTCCGGTGGTACCGCAAGACGATGCCAAAGTGAACGTGATTGCGGGCGAACTCAACGGCGTAAAAGGCGCGGCGCGTACGTTCAGCGAAATCAATTTATGGACGATTGACCTGCCCGCCCAAGGCTGTGCCGAATTTGACTTACCCGCCAATCACAACGTGATGCTGGTAAGCTTGCGTGGCAATGTGTCGGTGAATGGGCGCATGGTTAAGCCGACCGAATTGGTGACATTTGAAATCGAAAGCGGCAAAATCACTTTGCAGGCACAAGACGAAGATGTGAAGCTGGCCTTATTCGGTGGTGTGCCGATTGATGAGCCGGTGGTCGGCTACGGTCCGTTTGTGATGAACACGCGCGAAGGAATCTTGGAAAAAATCCGCGCGTTTAAAGCCGGTGAATTTGGTTTGCTTGATTAGTCAACAAGGCCGTCTGAACGATTCAGACGGCCTTGAAAATATTAGGCTTTACGATAGCGCCACACTAAGCCGAATCCGACCACGGTTTTCAACAGCAGCCACGCAAACGCCAGCGAAAGATTGCTGAATGATTCGGTAAAATCCGTCGGAAGATAGCGGCTCCAGTGCGGGTGTGAATCAATCATGCCAAAACCGATAACCGTTGCCCACATCACCAAAGACGACAGCAACAGCGTCATACCCAGCACATAATAACGCCGCGCCTTCATCGCCAACACGCCCAAACCAATCAACACCAGCGCAGACAAAGCCAAAATGCCAAACAACATGCCACGGATTTCTGCCAAAATATCAAAAAACAGCAACATATCCAAAAGCGTCAACACCCAGCCGCCGATGACCAACAAACACACGCCGAAAAAAGTCCGCATTATTTGACTCCGAAGCTTGTTTTATTTTATGTCCGCCGTCATTTGAAACATCATCACATTCCGTTATCAGGCGACCTATTTAAAGATTGAATCTTTCAATCTAATTAATCATGAAATTCTATACCAAACCGTAAGGCAATCCAATCATGACATCACAATTATTACAAGCATTTTTGCACACCCACATCCCCGCCACCGCCGCGCTTCAGATTCAAGTGCAGGAAGCCGATCGCGAACATGTCGTCCTCACCATGCCACACATCCCCAACCGCAACCATAAAAACACCGCATTCGGCGGCTCCATCGCCTTAGGTGCGACCACCTGCGGCTGGGCATTGGTACACAGCCATCTGCCCGAAGCGGCCGGTAATATCGTGATTCAACAAGGCGAAACCCAATACCTGCGCCCTGCCCGCGGCGATTTAACCATCCAAACCCGCCCCGTTGCCGCCGAAAGCTGGCAGCACATGAATGATATGTTTGCCAAACGCGGCAAAAGCAAAGTGGTATTGGAAATTGACGTATTTTCAGAAGGCGAGCTGGCTGCGGTGTTTGTCGGTAAATTTGTGGCGTTGAAGGATTAAAAAGGATTTTCCCCTTATTTAAACGCTTTCTTGCTTAATCTCTATTTCAAATAATTTAGGCCGTCTGAAATCTTTAAGATTTCAGACGGCCTAAATTATTTTATGGATTACAAAGACTTGATTCTGCTCCATAAAGTTTTCATCGCACCGCCGTAATAATCGCTTGACGTGCAATATGAAGCTTCAATAGCGCATTGCCCTTCGGTGCCGAATTTCTTGCTGCATTGGGTAATCGCTGTTTGGTGGATGTTTTTAAACAAAGGCGAACTGATGACCACCACATTTTCGGTGGTCATGCGGTTATGCGCACGCGGATAAGCCACGGCAACACAGGTATTTTGCAAAGGCATCACCGATTGGCAGCCGGTAGCTTGATCTTTTTGGACACCGGCCAACGCATCCTGTCCACGACAATAAGCAGCCAATTCGTTGCTGGCATCAAGCTGGTTCAGGTTTTCGCGTGTGGTTTTGATATGCAACACATCGCTGCTGTCGCTTGGATTTTGCCAAAAAGCCAAATAGCCGTAGGTATCGGCTGCCGCAGCAGTAGCAGCCAAGCTGCTCAATAGCAATGCTGAGAGAATTTTCTTCATGGTGATTCTCGATGATTTTAAATTCAGATTTAATTATAAAACAAATATCAGTTTGAAAGTGATTATGGGCTCAGATGATGTATTTTCAAACCATTTTCATTTATTTTAACTTGAATTTATGCAACATTTCAGCCAAGCGCCCTTTCTTAGCATAAGCATCTGAAGATGTGCAAAATACGGTTTCAAGCGCACATTCGCCTTCGCTGCCGTATTTCAGACGGCATTGTTGCAAAGCCTGTGCCGCCACCTTACTAAACGCCGGATTTTGCGCCACCACTACATTTTCATGTTTCAATAATCCTTGCGCACGCGGCCATGCTGCTGCCGCACAAGAGTTATTCAATGCGGTCACGCTCCGGCAACCGCTTGCTGTTTGCGTATTCACATTCCACAAACGGTCTTGCGCTTGGCAAAATGCATCTAATTCTGCTTTTGCTTCTTCCGCGCTTGCATTCTCCGCAGTGGTTTTGGTCACGGTCACAATTTCTGTTTGCTCGGGGTGTTGCCAAAATGCAATATAACCATGAGTATCCGTAGCATAAAGCAATGGTGTGCATGAAAAAATAAATAGGGAAAACAAGATTTTCATCATATTAATCAACAATATTTGCCTAAGCTTAAATTATATAATGAAAGAGTCAGACCTTTGCAAAAACCCAGGTTTGAATACAGTTCGAAGTTATATCAGCACAGAAAGCGCAGACATATCATGAAGATAGGCAAGCTTTCGAGCAGCGCATAACGAAGAAAAGTGCCAAAGATGGGGATTTTACAAAGGTCTCAGGCCGTCTGAAACGGATTATCCCTGTTTCAGACGGCCTGAGTATTCACCGCTTTTCAATCCCGCTCAGCAATCTTTTTCAGACGGCCTCTTGCGTTTTTTTCTTGGCTGCACCTTTTTGAAACTTCAACACTACTTCACCTTTCTCGCGGTTCCAGTCGATTTTGACGTAGCCGCCATCTGCCAATTTGCCAAATAGCAACTCATCAGCCAAGGCTTTGCGGATTTTTTCCTGAATCAGGCGGTGCATCGGGCGCGCGCCCATTTGCGGATCAAATCCTTTTTCAGCCAAGTATCGGCGCAATGCCGGTGTGAATTCGGCTTCGACCTTTTTGTCGAGCAGCTGATGCTCCAATTGCAGCAGGAATTTGTCCACCACTTTGATGATAATCGGTTCAGACAACGGCGCAAATGGAATAATCGCATCCAAGCGGTTGCGGAATTCAGGCGTAAACATCTTGTTGATGGCCTGCATTTCATCACCACGCTCACGTTTGCTGGTAAAGCCGAAGGTCGGACGGCTCAAGCTTTCGGCACCGGCATTAGTGGTCATAATCAGAATGACGTTGCGGAAATCGGCGCTTTTGCCGTTGTTGTCGGTCAAGCGACCGGCGTCCATCACTTGCAGCAACACGTTGAAAATATCGGGATGCGCTTTTTCAATTTCGTCCAACAGCAGCACGCAATGCGGTTGCTTATTCACGGCTTCAGTCAGCAAGCCGCCTTGATCAAAGCCGACATAGCCCGGCGGCGCACCGATTAAGCGCGACACGGCATGGCGTTCCATGTATTCCGACATATCAAAGCGTTGCAGCGGCACACCCAGCGAGAAGGCCAATTGACGGGCGACTTCGGTTTTGCCCACACCTGTCGGGCCGGAAAACAGGAAGCTGCCAATCGGTTTGTCAGGCAAGCCCAAACCGGAGCGCGACATTTTCACGGCAGCGACCAAGGCTTCGATGGCATCGTCTTGGCCGTAAACCATGTTTTTCAAATCACGCGCCAAGAATTGCAGCACTTGTTTGTCATCATGCGACACCGTTTTCTCCGGAATGCGGGCAACTTTGGCAATCACCGATTCAATTTGCGCTTTGCCGATGACTTTTTTCTGCTTGGATTTCGGCAGAATACGTTGCGCCGCACCGGCTTCGTCCATCACATCGATGGCTTTGTCCGGCAGAAAACGCTCGTTGATGTAGCGTGCGGAAAGCTCGGCAGCGGCTTCCAACGCGCCTTGGGTGTAGCGCACTTGGTGGAAGCTTTCAAACATCGGTTTCAAGCCGCGCAGGATTTGCACGGTTTCGTCCACGGTCGGCTCGACAATATCGATTTTTTGGAAACGGCGGCTCAAGGCATGGTCTTTGTCGAAAATGGTACGGTATTCGTCGTAAGTGGTCGCACCAATGCAACGCAACAGGCCTTTGGCCAATGCCGGTTTGAGCAGGTTGGACGCATCCATCGTACCGCCGCTGGTGCTGCCCGCGCCGATAATGGTGTGAATTTCATCGATAAACAAAATGGCGTGTTCAACTTTTTCCAATTGTTTTAACACGGCTTTCACGCGCGCTTCAAAGTCGCCGCGGTATTTGGTACCGGCCAGCAATGCGCCCATGTCCAGTGAATACACCACGGCATTTTGCAGCGTTTCCGGCACGTTGCCGTTGACAATCTGATGCGCCAAACCTTCTGCCAAGGCGGTTTTGCCGACACCGGCTTCGCCCACCAGCAAAGGATTGTTTTTGCGGCGGCGGCACAAAATCTGCACCAAGCGTTCCATTTCATGTTTGCGGCCGATGAGCGGATCGATGCGGCCGGCATTCACTTCGTCATTCAAATTCACGCAGTATTTGGCCAACGGATTACCTTTTTCTTCTCCCTGCTCGCCTGCTTCGGCATCTTGGCCGTCTAAAGATTCTTGCGCGGCGGCATTCAAACCGCCATGCGCAATGCTGCGCAAAATTTCAAAACGGCTCACGGATTGCAGTTTCAGGAAATACACGGCATGGCTGTCGCTCTCGCTCATGAGCGCCACCAGCAAGTCCAGCGGCGAAACTTCGCTTTTGCCTGCCGATTGGGTGTGCACCATGGCACGTTGGATCACGCGCTGAAAGCCTAAAGTCGGTTGCGTTTCGGTGTTGTCCAACAAATGCTCGGGAATCTGCGGCGTGTTTTCGGTCACACTGTCGGTGAGCTGGTCGGACAATAATTTTAAATCGGCGCCACACTCGGCCAGCGTGTTTCTGACAGCTTCGTTTTCATCAATCAACACCAGCAATAAATGCTCTAGGCTGATGAATTCATAGTGTTCGCCGCGTGCTTCGGTATAAAGCACTTGCAAAATGCGTTCTAATTCTGATGACAGCATGGATTAAACCTCCTCAACGATACATTGCAGCGGATGGCCTTCTGCCTTGGCTCGCTGCATGACTTGCTGCTGTTTGGTTTGGGCAATGTCGCGTGTGTATGTGCCACACAAGCCCTTGCCCTCATGATGAACCAGCAGCATCACCGCGACGGCTTGTTCTTCGCTCAACATGAAAATTTCAGTCAACACCGCCACCACAAAATCCATGGTCGTGTAATCGTCGTTTAACAGGAAAACGCCGTAACGTTTCGGCGGCTGGGTTTGTCGGTCATTTATTAATGTTTCCGATTCGTGATGAGTATGGCTATTGCTCATGTATATATATGGCTCCAAAACCGTTTTTAAACTGGGCTTAGCACAATATCACGCACCATGCGCAAATCTATGCTTAATAAATAAAAAACGGGTCATTTCTGTTGTATTTTGTACTATTTTAATAAATTTTTGGCTTTTTCCCAAACATTACTTGACTACAGACATTAACGAATGTAAAAAGACGGTTAAGCAGAGTCGGCACTCGAAGAAGCATATTGTTTTTAGGGAGAAACTTGAAACTTTTTGGTTTGACGTATTGCCTTATTTGCTGTTTTTGTTAAATTTTTAAGTATAGGAAGTTCTCAATGGCAACCGGTATCGTAAAATGGTTCAACGACGCTAAAGGTTTTGGTTTCATCACTCCAGATGAAGGTGGCGAAGATTTGTTCGCTCACTTCTCTGCGATCAACATGGATGGTTTCAAAACCCTGAAAGAAGGCCAACGCGTGTCTTTCGAAGTGACCACCGGCCCTAAAGGCAAACAAGCTGCTAACATTCAAGCTGCTTAATGAGTGCGCGGCGTCAGCCGTAATGTGATGGCGGGATTTCCCGCCATTTTTTATTGTGGGTACGACATGGACGATTATCAACGTGCATTAAAGCAACTCGATGAGTTAATTGCACATTTTCGCAGCCAAGGCGAAGTTTCCTGTGCTGTTGCAGAAGCAGAAGACCGCCTGTTAATCAAGCTGGCGGATTTAAAAATCGATTTAAAACCGCAGCACACCCAAGACATCGCCAACATCAACCTTTTTTACCAGGGCCATATCCAATCATGAAACATTCTATTCCTGCAGGCATTTACCGCCATTACAAAGGCAATCTGTACGAAGTCACCGGCCTTGCCCACCACAGCGAAACCGAAGAAGAATTGGTGGTTTACCGCGCTTTATACGGCGAATTCGGTTTATGGGTGCGCCCTGCCGCCATGTTTGCCGAAACCGTTGAATTCAACGGCGAAACGGTGGCACGTTTTGCCCTCGTGAAAGCGTTTTAAATTTTCAGACGGCCTCAAAGCCTTTGACCTATTATTTCCCTTTTTCAGACGGCCTGATAAAATAGGCCGTCTGAAAACCTATCAAGAATCAGCATTATGAGTATTGCCAATAATAAAAAAGCCTTTCACGATTACTTTATTGAAGACCAAATCGAAGCCGGTTTGGTGCTGGAAGGATGGGAAGTAAAAGCCATCCGCGCTGGTCGTGTGCAGCTCGAAGAAAGCTATATCTACTGGAAAAAAGACGCGTTTTATCTGGTTGGCTGCCACGTCACTGCCTTGCCGACCGCTTCGACCCACGTCAAACCCGATCCGGTGCGTCCGCGTAAATTACTGCTCAATCAAGCCGAGATTAACAAGCTTATCGGCAAAACCGAACGCGCCGGTTACACCATTGTGCCGCTCAATCTGCATTACAACCGCGGCCGCATCAAAATGGAAATCGGCTTGGCTAAAGGTAAAAAACAACACGACAAACGCCAAAGCCTGAAAGAAGCCGATTGGAAGCGTGAAAAACAGCGTTTGATGAAAGTAACGCGTTAATATTTTTCAGACGGCCTTTGAACATCGTTTCAAGGCCGTCTGAAATATTTGCAGCGGATAGCGTTTTACATATTCCGCCTCAATCCTTTCTCAAAAACACGCAAGATTGCACTTTATCCGCTTTTCAAGATGCGCTTCTGCCACAATAATAATGCCGTCTGAAAACTCATTATCCTGCGAAGGAAAACACCATGCGACAAGCCTCACTTGCCCTGCCTTTGTTTTTAATTCTGTTTGGCGCGGTTTGGTTTTAAAAACCACCGGCATCCTGCCCGCCACCGCCACCCTGATTGCCATCGGCTTAGGTGTAGCCGGATTGGCCGTGATGATCATGGATGGCATCAACAAGCAATCGATTATTTCCGGCCCGATTTTGATGTATATTGGTGCAGCCATTTATTTGCGCACTGAATACTGGTTTGCCTATTCGCCACTAATTGCCTTAGGCATGATGGTGCTGGGCTGCCTGTTGTTGCTCTCGCGCAGCAGCATGATTCCGTATAAAATGCCCAAGCATCCCGACCGTTTGTCACACTAAACCGAAAGGCCGAGAATCACTCGACCTTTTTCTTTGCTAACCACTAATGATTTTTAGATAAACATGGGTATTTTCGAACGATTTCTCAGTATTTGGGTGGCGCTCGCCATTGTCGCCGGCGTCATCATCGGCACCCTCTTTCCGCAAGCCATACAATACATTGCCTTAATGGAAGTGGCGCACATCAACTTACCCGTCGCCGTGTTGATTTGGCTGATGATTTATCCGATGATGATTCAAATCGATTGGTCGGCCATCAAAGATGCCGGGCAAAAACCGAAAGGTCTGCTGATGACGGTCGTGGTCAATTGGCTGGTGAAACCATTTACCATGGCGCTTATCGGCTGGCTGTTTTTCCGCTGGCTGTTTGCGCCTTGGGTTGATCCGCAGTCGGCACAAGAATACATCGCCGGCATGATTTTGCTCGGTGTCGCGCCCTGCACAGCGATGGTTTTTGTGTGGTCGCAATTGGTTAAAGGCGATCCGAATTACACGCTGGTGCAAGTCTCGGTCAACGACATCATCATGATTTTTGCCTTCGCACCGATTGCCGGATTTTTATTGGGCGTGAGCGACATCAGCATTCCTTGGCAAACCTTGGTGTACAGCACGATTTTATATGTATTACTGCCGCTTTTGGCCGGATTAATCACGCGTAAAATACTGCTGGGAAAACGCCTTTCAGTTGGCTCGTTCACCGCCAAACTTAAGCCTTTTTCGATTTTCGGCTTATTACTGACTGTGGTGCTGTTGTTTGCTTTTCAAGCGCAAACCATCTTAAGCCAGCCGTTTATCATTGTGCTGATTGCCATTCCGTTGCTGGTGCAAACCTACGGCATTTTCTTTCTCGGTCATTGGGTTGCCAAGCGCCTGAACCTGCCGCATGAAATCGCCGCCCCCGCTTGCCTGATTGGCACCAGCAATTTCTTTGAATTGGCTGTTGCGGTTGCCATCTCTTTATTCGGCCTGCACTCCGGCGCCGCATTGGCCACCGTGGTCGGCGTGTTGGTAGAAGTGCCGGTGATGCTGTCGTTAGTGGCCTGGATTAACCGCCGCAATCGATCACCAGCAGCCTAATCAAGCAGAGACGTTTGCAAAACCCTAGATTTGAGTACAGTTCAAAGTTGTAGCAGCACAGAAAGCGCAGACATATCATGAAGATAGGCAAGCTTTCGAGCAGCGCACAACGAAGAAATGTACCAAAGATAGGGATTTTGCAACGGTCTCAAGCAATATATTTGCTGCCTATTTACGACAAAGGCCGTCTGAACATTTCAGACGGCCTTTCCATTTGTCCCATCAAACAGGATTTACCAAGAAGCACGCAAACCGACTACGGTGGTGTAATTGCGTTCTTTGCTGCGTAATTCACCATTGCGATATTGCTTAGAACGTGTGGTTTGCACTTCGGCAAATGTCTTCACATCAATCAATTCGCCTTTTGGAATCAGATAATATTCCGTGCCGACCATAAACTGATGCTGTTTCTCTTTGCGGTCAGAAGAAGACACTTGGTCACGTTTTTCAGTCTTGTAAGCATACATACCGTAAGCGCGCCAATCACTGGTTAATTTGTGGTAAATCGCCGTGCGGATTTCATTATTGGTGCGTTTATAGCCCGCTTCTTCTTCATCTTTGCGAATACGACGTTCGATGTCGATACCAACGGTGGTGTCGTCAAATGTGTACGCCGTACCGAACGCATAAGCGGTGCGAACATAGTCTACCGGCTCTTCTTGGCGATAGTGCTCGCGAGTTGCACCTAAACCAACATTCCATTCGTCACCATCATTGACTTCAAATGTTTTCACCAAGCCGGCACCAATAATATCTTTACGTGTTTCACTCAAGCCATCATTACCACGCGGGCTACGGCCACCATAAAATACGCCGGTTTTAATGCCTTGCTCTTTGTTTTCATATTTATATTGAACTGAGCGGCGCGCACCTGATGCCAACAAGCCATCACTTAGGCTCAAAGTGTTGGCCAAGTCGGTTTGCTTCACATCATCAGTAATCACTGTTTGATTACCGTATGTCAGTTCACCATAGCGTTTATGACCGATTCCGCCGTATAGTTGGCGGGTGTAGATATGGTCAAAATCATGGTTAGATGGGCGGTCGACACCGTTACTGTCTTTACCGCGGAAGCGCCATTCCACACGGCCTAAAGCATAAAGATCGTCATGACCCAGCGACTGTTTGGCTTTAAAGCCGAAACGTGAGCCATTGTTGGTAATCGGATGATTTTTACTTTCTTTGGTGACCTCGCCTTTGCGAACATCGGTTTCTTTATCGGCTGTGGTTTCCCATTTGATACGAGCAGAGCCGACAAAATCGATTTTGGTGCCGGTTTCATCGCTTTCGAATACCGTTGCCGCGCCGGCCGGTAAAGCGATGGCGGCAGATAATAAAAACGTCAGTGCCGTTTTATTCATGGTTGAGATTCCTTTAAAAATAGGTTGGCTATCTGGTTAAATTGCCGCAAGTCTATCTGTGTTTTATTGACAAAGAAATACCCAAACTTAAACAAATAAACAATACCTGTAGTTAATTTAACGATTTACCTTAATCATTTCCTGTTTTATTTTTAGTTTTGCTAAGAAAAGAAAAATTATATTTACGTCTTACTTTCTTTTAACAATGCCGAGCGCAATAAAGTTTATGCAAACCATATACGCAACGCTGGTTTGACTAATGCCAGCCATGTTTTGATTGCTGCCCTGTGCCAATATCAAGTTGCTCGCAATAGCATAAATGTTAAGAAAAACAAACCAATCCGTAAATTATCGAAATGGTCGATATTTGCCGTTAATGCTACATTAGCGCCCTTTTCAAGCATTTCACCATACTGCCGGCGCATTTGCCGGCAATTTTACCCCACAACTGAAGTAATGATTCAACATGGCAAGAGACCGTAAAACCTCCCCCCGCATAGCCTTTTATTCACACGACACAATGGGCTTAGGACACATCCGCCGCAATATTCTGCTGGCGCAATCTGCCTTGGAAGCGTATCCCGATGCCGAAGTTTTATTAATTTCCGGCGTACGCGAATCCGGCGCATTCAAGCTGCCTAAAGACGCCGATAGTGTGACCCTGCCGACTTATTTCAAAACGGTGAAGGGTGAATACATTCCACGCTCGCTGGGCAAAAGCGTCAAGCGTCTGACCCATATCCGCAAAAACATCATTCACGCAGCTTTAGAAGCCTTCAAACCCGACATCATGGTGGTGGACAACGTGCCACGCGGTGCGATGAACGAGCTGGACAACATTCTCCCCGAGCTGGCCAGCCGCGGCACGCACATCGTATTGGGCGTGCGCGACATCATTGATGAACCGGAAGCCGTACGCGCTCAATGGAAAAAGCTGCAAAACATCGAAATCATCCGTCTGTATTTTTCCAGTATTTGGGTGTATGGCGACCCGAATCTCTACAACTTCGCCGATGAATACCAAATTGCGCCCGATATTGTCGACAAACTGCGTTATGTCGGTTATCTCGATCAAAGCCGCCGCATGGAAGTTCGCGGCCTGCGCGTCGGTGCTTCTGAAATCGAAAGCCCGTTTGCTTTGTGCGCTCTGGGCGGCGGGCAAGATGGTTTTGAAGTGGCGCATGCCTTTATGCAATCTACCCTGCCTGCAAATTGGCGCGGGCTGTTGATTACCGGCGCATTGATGCCAGAAGAGCAACGCGTCCAACTGCATGCCATGGCCAAAGAGCGGCCGCTGCAAGACATCAAAGTGGTCGATTTTGTGCCTGAGCCTTTGAAAATCATGCGTGAAGCGGAATGCATTATTTCGATGGGCGGCTACAACACCACCACCGAAATCCTGTCGTTCAACAAACGCGCCCTGATTG
This sequence comes from Neisseria sp. N95_16, assembly GCF_002551535.2. Lineage (NCBI taxonomy): Bacteria > Pseudomonadati > Pseudomonadota > Betaproteobacteria > Neisseriales > Neisseriaceae > Neisseria > Neisseria sp. N95_16. The sequence goes on along the minus strand of NZ_PDBT02000009.1, from coordinate 31,543 downwards.
TACCGCGCATTAAACCGCGCACCGAGCAATGGATACGCGCTTCGCGCCTGGCAAAAAACGGCATCATCGAATGCCTGCATCCTGATGAATTAAGCCCTGATGCGCTGAGTGCCTTTATGCAATCGACCAAACCGCAAGCCGAGGCCCGCACCAGCCTGCGCTTCGACGGCCTTGACCGTGTGACAGCTGAAATTGGCACCATTCTCGAAAACCATTAATTTTTAACATCACTATTGATAAGCGAAACCTCATGAATACGCATACTGAACACGCTACCGCTCCCCTTTACGTCGGCTACGTTTTGAAACGCTACCCGCGCTTTTCTGAAACTTTTGTCGTGAATGAAATTTTGGCGCATGAACGCGAAAACTTGAAAATCGATATTTTTGCCTTGGGCCCTGTGGAAGAAACCCATTTCCAAGACGGCATTTCCAAAGTGCGCGCGCCGGTTACCCGTTACAGCAACAAACAACACAAACCCGATGCAGTATGGCAATTGTTTCAGACGGCCTTTAAAGAGTTGCCCGACTTTGGCAAGCATGTAGCCGATGTCAGCTGCAATGTGCATGAATTGGCGCAAAGCATTATGTTGGCTTTACAAATCAAAAAACGCGGTATTCAACATCTGCATGCCCACTTCGGCACGCAAGCCACCACCGTCGCCCGACAAGCCGCTATTTTTGCCGGCATCAGCTACACCTTTACCGCCCACGCCAAGGACATTTATTTCCAATATGCTGAATCTGTCGAGCTGGATAAAAAAATGCGCGATGCCGCTGCGACGGTAACTGTATCCGATTACAACTTGGCCTATCTGCGCGAACAATACGGCGAAGATGCTGCTAAAGCCGTGCGCGTTTACAACGGCATAGATTTAGACAAATTCCCTTATACCGAATTTGCTTCACGCGAACGCCACATTGTCGCCGTCGGCCGCTTGGTACCGAAAAAAGGTTTTGATGTTTTGCTGGATGCCTTGGCTTTGCTTAAAAAACAAAATGTCGCATTCCGCTGCACCTTGATTGGTGGCGGCCCATTGCAAGCTCCTTTGGCCGAGCAAATCGAAACCTTAGGCTTGGGCGATGTGGTGACTATGGTTGGCCCTATGCCGCAACCAGATATTATTAGCATGGTAAAAGGTGCCAATATGATGGTTGCACCTTGCGTCATCAGCGAAGATGGCGACCGCGACGGTTTACCAACCGTGTTGCTCGAATCCATGGCTTTGGGCACACCGGTGATTTCAACGCAAGTGGCCGGTATTCCGGAATTGGTTTCAGACGGCCACACCGGTTCATGCGTACCAGAACGCGATCCGCAAGCCTTGGCCGAAGCCATGCAGCGCTTGCTGGATGGCCATGATTTGTGCCGCACTTTGGCACAAAACGGCCGCCAGCTCATCGAGCAAGAATACGACGAAGACCGCAACGCGGCCAAATTACGCGCATTGTTTGCCGATGCCGTTGCCCAACAATCTGCCGCCAAATAAGGGAGCAAAACATGAGAGTAGCCTATATTTGTGCCGACCCCGGCATTCCCGTTTTCGGCACCAAAGGCGCTTCCGTGCATGTTCAGGAAGTGATTAAAGGCATGTTGCAAAAAGGACTGGATGTAACCCTGTTCGCGCAACGCTTAGACGGCGATGTGCCGGAAGAATTGAAAAACATCACCATCCGCCGCTTGGATAAATTACCGAAAGATTCCGCCAAAATCCGTGCCCGCGCCGCCTTGGATGCCAATGCCAAACTGGTTGCCATGCTGGAAGCAGAAGCGCCTTTTGATATGGTGTACGAGCGTTATTCTTTGTGGAGCAATGCCGGTATGCAGTTTGCCAAAAAAACACGGCTGCGTGGGCATTTTGGAAGTGAACGCACCTTTAATCGAAGAGCAGAAGAAACACCGCGAATTGCCTTTGGAAAACGAAGCGCAAGCCATTGCCGAATCGGTGTTTGCCGATGCCGATGCCATGCTTGCAGTATCGCCGGGTGTGAAACAATATTTAGAAACCTTTCCTAAAGCCCAAGGTCGCGTGCATGTGGTGGCCAACGGCGTGTCTTTAGAGCGCTTCGCCCCTGCCGCTGCGGCAAATACCGAACGTTTAGGCCGTCTGAACAGTGATTCGCCTGCCACCATCAGCTTTTTAGGCACACTCAAACCATGGCACGGCTTGGCAACTCTGGTGGAAGCGTGGGCTTTGTTGCGCGCGCAAAAACCGCAAGCCGACCTGCTGATTGTCGGCGACGGCCCTGAATATGAATCGATGAAAAACCGCATCGACAGCCTCGGCCTTTCAGACGGCGTGACCTTCAGTGGCGCGGTGCAGCCCGATGAAGTGCCGCAATGGTTGGGCAAAATGGACATCGCCGTCGCGCCTTATCCGCACATGGAACACTTCTATTTCTCGCCATTGAAAATTTACGAATACATGGCCGCCGGTATTCCGGTGGTGGCCACACGTGTCGGCCATTTGGAAAGCGTGGTTTCAGACGGCCTTAATGGGGTGTTGGTCGAAGCGGAAAACCCTGAAGCCATGGCGCAATGTTTGCATGATTTGCTCAACCAGCCTGAACGCTTGCAACAGCTCGGCCACACCGCCCGACTGACCGCCGAACAGTCACACAGTTGGCTGGCGGTGGTAAACGAAATTTTAGACATTGCCGCTGCCACAGGCCGTCTGAAAAACGCATAACCCCACAAGACTGATATCAATGAAAAACAACAATAATCAGCAAGACAAACCGCGCCGTTTCAGCTGGTGGCGCAAGAAAATACCGAGCGATGCGGCCGGCAGTTTGGCCAATAGCTCGTGGTGGAAAGTCGCTTACCGCTTCCGAGCCTACATCCGCCCCGAGCGCTGGCTGATTGCCGGTTCGCTGCTTGCCCTGCTGACAGCAACTTTTGTGCGCCTGCTCAAACCTTTGCCGTTGGCGTTTGCGGTTGACCATATTTTGGTGTCGGTGGTCGAACACGTCGATAAAATCGACGATGGTGTTGCCAATGAAACGGCGGTCAATAATATCCAAGTCGAAAACGTGATGTTCGGCATGACGCTGGAATCCATCGACACGCAATACCTGCTTTTAGACTGCGGCTTGGCCGTGATTCTGATTGCGCTGTTGATGGCAGCCGGCAGCTATTTCAGTACCATCGGCTTATCGCTGGCGGGTAGCCGCATTTTGGCCAAAGTGCGCAGCGATTTATTTGCACATTTGCTCGGTTTGTCGATGCGTTTTCACTCAAAAGCGAAAAACGGCGATTTGACCATGCGCTTGGTCAGCGATGTGGGCATGCTGCGCGAAGCAGTGGTGACGGCACTGATGCCGATGTTGGTGAATATTTTCGTATTGAGCGGCATGCTCGCCGTGATGCTGTATTTGGATTGGAAGCTGACCCTGTTTGCGATTGCATCGCTGCCGCTGCTATGGCTGACGACCAAACGTTCCGGTAAACGTATTCACCAAGTCAGCCGCGAACAGCGTAAAAAAGAAGGCAATCTGGCCTCCAAAGCCTCGGAATATTTTGCCTCTATCCGCACCATTCAATCGCTGTCGCTAGAAGACGAAACCATCCGCAGCTTTGAAGGCAACAACAGCCAAAGCCACAAGCAGGAAGTTAAATCCAAAGAGCTGGCCGCCGGTTTGGAGCGCCGCGTCGATATTTTGGTGGCGTTTGTGACTGCTTTTGTGTTGTTTTACGGCGCTAATTCGGTTTTGAAAAACCTGATGTCACCGGGCGAACTGATTGTGTTTATGTCGTATCTCAATAATTCGTTCCGTCGGTACGCGAATACGCCAAATACACCGCACGTTTATCAAAAGCCTTGGCGGCGGGTGAGCGCATTGTCGATTTGCTGGATCAGCAGTCAGACATTACCGACAAACCGGGTGCAGAAGATTTAACCCATACCCGTGGTCAAATCCATTTTGACCATGTGCGCTTTACCTACCAAGATCCCGGCCAAAGCGAAACGGCTGTGCTGGAAGACGTGAACTTCCACATTCTTTCTGGTGAAAGCGTGGCGATTGTCGACCCTTCCGGCTCGGGCAAAACCACGTTGACCAGCTTACTGCTTCGTTTGTATGAGCCGAAAAGCGGTGCGGTGCGTATCGATGGGCAAGACATCCGCAATTACACCATCGCCAGCATGCGCAAACACATTGCCGTGGTGCCGCAAGACAATCTGCTGTTTGGCCTGAGTGTGCGCGACAACATTGCTTTGGGTGCGTTACACAACAGCGGCGACGTTAAAGACGAAGAAATCATCGCCGCTGCCAAAATGGCCAATGCGCACGATTTCATCATGGCCATGCCTGAAGGTTACGACACGGTATTGAGTGAGCGCGGCGGTTCGCTTTCAGGCGGCCAACGCATCGCCATTGCACGCGCGGCCATCAACCGCAGCGCAGCACGATATTGGTGTTGGATGAGCCAACCGTCGGCCTTGATCGTGAAAGCGAAAGCCATGTGATCAATGCGCTGCATAAATTGATGAAATCACGCACCACGATTGTGATTACCCACGACTTGGCGTTTGCCGCCACCACCGACCGCATTATCTTCATTGAAAAAGGCGTGGTCGTGGAACAAGGCAGCCATGAACAACTGCTTGCCCTCGGCGGCCATTATGCCGGCTGGTGGAAAATGCAGATTAGTTAAACCAGAAGGACCATCATGCTGATTGAAGCTGATAAACGGATTGTATCGCGCGACAACTGCCTACCCGGGCTGGTTGCATTGCTGGATACGGAATTGCTATTGGAAAAGCTCAAAACTCTTGAGCCTTTCCAGCATGCCGTCAAAGTAGAGATTCAATATCTGCGTTACAAACCCGGCAATAGCTGCGCAAGCACTTTGTATATTGAATTGGGCGACGGCTCTTGTGTGCATTATTACGCCAAGGCCCTGACGCCCAAGCGTTTCGAAGAATCATGGAACAAACCTTCCCGCCAAAAGCCGGTGAAAAAAGGCGGCGCTTATGCGCCAGTAGCGTTGCCTGAATTTTGCATCATGCTACTACACCCGATACACGACCGCCCCATCGGCAAAATGGATTGGTTGGTTTCCAGCAGCGCCCTACGTCGCATGCTCAAAGCCTGCTCGCTGCCTGCTTTTGAAACAGGGAAACCCAAAGTCAATATTCTGCGCTACAAACCCGAGTGCCGCTTAGTGGCCAAAGTCAGCTACGGCGATGTGCCTGTGGCCATCTTGCGCAGCAGCACACCTGACGAATTCAGCAAAATGTTGATTGGTAATGCCTTCGGCGTCTCACACGGCGGTGTGGTGTTGACCGGCGCCGACGGCACCAGTTGCACCTTAGCCACTCGCTGGCAGAAAGGCGACAGCTTGTGTCCGGAAGAAGGCCATGCGCCTGATGATCAGCTTATTGCGGAATTAGGTAAAAAGCTGGCGCGCATCCACAGCACCAGCTATCAACACCCTACTCGCTATACGCTGGCTGACAAAATCCGCTCGGTGAACGGCGTAGCCAATACCTTCCGCCACATTCTGCCCGAATGCATCGATTGGTTTGAAACGCTGCAAAACCGTATTACCTGCGGCCTGACCCATTTACCGGAACAAGCCACGTTAATCCACGGTGATTTTTCGCTCGACCAAGTGATTCGCCGCACCAGAAAAAGCGGCGAAATCAAGCTGCACATTCTCGACTGGGATCGTTCTGCGCAAGGCCATCCGCTATTGGATTTGGCAAGCTTCATTGCCCGATTGGAATTGCAGCTGATTGAAGGTTCGGTAACACGCCATGAAGCCAACCGCCTTTCAGACGGCCTATTGCACAGTTATCGCAAAAAACAAGAAATCGATGAAGCCGGCTTGCGCCTGTTTACCGCGTCGGCACTCTTGCGCTTGGCCGCCGAGCCGTTTCGTAAACGCAGTCCGCATTGGGATCAATACACCCTGCAAATCCTGCAACGCGCACAAGCCCTGCTGGATGCGGAGCAGACCGTTTCTGCGCCTGCCCCTGCGCTCGCCAACGATTCGGTGCAAGACACAATCATCGCCGATTTGCTCGATACCGCAAAAATGCAGCCGCTGCTGCAACAAGCCGGCATTATCGGTGCCGCAGAACACCTTGCTTCTGCCAGTTTGCGCCATCACAAACTCGGCCGCCGCGCTTTGGTGGAATACGCCTTGCCTAAACAACACGGCAATCGGCGTTTTATCGGCAAATACCGCACCAAAGGCTTGGACAAACGCTCGCCACGCATTCAACAAGCCTTGTGGCAAAAAGGCTTTAACAGGCCGTCTGAAACCGGTGTGTCGGAAGTGTTGGGCTTATTGCCTGAATTAAACACTTGGTTTCAAAGCCGCATCGACGGCCAAACCATCAGCGCGCTGCTGTATCAGGAAAACCGCCGCTTGGCCTTTTTAGGCAGAGCCGCTGCCAATGCCTTGGTTGCCTTGCATCAAAGCGGTGTGGGTAACGATTTGGATTTGCCTTGCTGGCAACCGGCAGACGAATGGGGGGCTCAATAAAGCCTTAACCGAAGCGTAAACCAAGCTGCCGCATTTGGCCGAACGCATTGCCAAAGTTGCCACGCAGTGCAAAGCATTGATTGATTCGCTGCCCGAAAGGCCGTCTGAAACCTTACACCGCGATTTTTACCAAGACCAAATCCTCGAGCCCTACGGCACACCCGGCCGCATGGTGCTGCTGGATTTAGATTTGGCCTGCCGCGGCGATGGCGCATTGGATGCCGGCAATTATCTTGCCCATATTCAAGAGCTGGCCTTGCGCCGCTATGGCAAAACCGATGCATTGTGCGCCCACGAAAGCGCGTTCAGACGGCAATTTCTAACCTACAACCCACAAGTCGCAAACACCGTGGAAGCATATACAACATTAACATTGGCGCGCCATATCCGCATCAGCACTTTGTTCGACGAACGCAGCCATACCACCGAGCTGCTGCTGTGTGAAAGCCGCCTGAATACCCACCTCAAACAACCATAACGAGAAATACCATGAAAATTACCGTTGTCGGCGCAGGCTATGTCGGCCTATCCAACGCCGTTTTATTTGCTCAACAACACAACGTCACGCTTTTGGATGTCAACCAAGAGCGCGTGGATTTGATTAACCAAAAAATCTCGCCGATTCAAGACGATGAAATCAGCGTATATTTGGCCGAACGCACGCTCACGCTGCACGCCACCACCGATGCGTCTGCCGTATATGCCGATGCCGATTACATCGTGGTCGCCCCCCCCACCGACTACAATCCCGAAACCGACTATTTCGATACCGGCTCGGTCGAATCCGTGTTGACCACCGCTTTGGCAGCCAACAGCCACGGCCACATCATCAAATCCACCATTCCAGTTGGCTTTGTCAACAAAATGCGCGCGCAGTTCCAAACCGACCGCATCATTTTCTCACCAGAATTTTTGCGTGAAAGCAAAGCCTTATACGACAATCTTTACCCGTCGCGCATCGTCATGGGTGACACCGGTGAAGCAGCGCAAAAATTTGCCGAAGCCTTGCGCGATTGCAGCCTGAAGCCGGATACGCCCATTATTTTGACTAATCCGACCGAAGCCGAATCAATTAAACTGTTTTCCAATACTTACTTGGCTTTGCGCGTGGCCTTTTTCAACGAACTGGATTCGTTTGCCGCCACCTTCGACCTCAACACCGCCGACATCATCGACGGCGTACCTGCCGACCCGCGCATCGGGACGCATTACAATAATCCGTCGTTCGGCTACGGCGGCTACTGTTTGCCGAAAGACACCAAGCAATTGCTGGCCAATTACCAAAACATTCCGCAAAACCTGATTACAGCGATTGTCGAATCTAACCGCACACGCAAAGGCTTCATTGCCGAAGACGTATTGCGCCACCAACCGTCCACCGTCGGCATTTACCGCCTGACGATGAAATCCGGTTCCGACAATTTCCGCAGCTCCAGCATTCAAGGTGTGATGAAACGCATCAAAGAACACGGCGTACCGGTGATTGTGTACGAACCCGAATACCACGACAGCGATTTCTTCGGCTCAGAAGTGGTGCAGGATTTAGACGAATTCAAAAAACGCACCGACATCATCTTGGCCAACCGCCTGCATGAAAACTTGGAAAATGTCGCCGACAAAGTGTACACACGTGATTTGAAAGGCAGCGATTTATAAAGCAGGCACTTGAATCTAAATTACTTTCAGACGGCCTATTTCATCTCATCAAGGCCGTCTGAAAAGTTTTCAAACCGTATTGCAATTCATCTATTCACCATCGATTTGCTTATGCAAAGGCCGTCTGAAACTGGTACAATATCGCCATTTTTCAGACGGCCTTTTATTGCGCCGCATTCTCTTTTCATTCCACAAAGCCCAACATCATGACCCAAGACAAAATCCTGATTCTCGACTTCGGTTCACAAGTCACCCAGCTCATCGCCCGCCGCGTGCGCGAAGCCCATGTTTACTGCGAGCTGCATTCGTTTGACATGCCATTGGAAGACATCAAAGCCTTTAATCCGAAAGGCATTATTCTTTCAGGCGGCCCTAATTCCGTTTACGAATCCGACTACCAAGCCGACACCGGCCTGTTTGATTTGGGTGTGCCAGTATTGGGCATTTGCTACGGCATGCAGTTTATGGCGCACCACTTGGGCGGCGAAGTGTCTCCGGGCAACCAACGCGAATTCGGTTACGCGCAAGTGAAAACCATCGACAGCGAACTGACCCGCGACATTTTCGACGGCCAGCCCAACACGCTTGACGTGTGGATGAGTCACGGCGACAAAGTATCTAAATTACCGGAAGGTTTTGCCGTGATCGGCGATACTCCGTCTTGCCCGATTGCCATGATGGAAAACGCCGAGAAACAATTCTACGGCATTCAATTCCACCCGGAAGTCACCCACACCAAGCAAGGCCGTGCGCTGATTAACCGCTTCGTGCTCGACATCTGCGGCGCGCAACCTAGCTGGACCATGCCAAACTACATCGAAGAAGCCGTGGCCAAAATCCGCGAGCAAGTCGGTAGCGACGAAGTGATTTTGGGCTTGTCCGGCGGTGTCGATTCATCGGTAGCCGCCGCACTGATTCACCGTGCCATCGGTGACCAACTCACCTGCGTCTTCGTCGATCACGGCCTGCTGCGCCTGAACGAAGGCAAAAACGTGATGGACATGTTCGCCCGCAACTTAGGCGTGCGCGTGATTCACGTTGATGCCGAAAACCAATTCATGGCCAAACTCGCCGGCGAAACCGACCCTGAGAAAAAACGCAAAATCATCGGCGGTGAATTTATTGAAGTCTTTGATGCCGAAGAGAAAAAACTCACCAATGCCAAATGGTTGGCACAAGGCACCATTTACCCTGATGTGATTGAAAGCGCCAGCGCAAAAACCAAAAAAGCCCACGCCATCAAATCGCACCACAATGTCGGCGGCTTGCCGGAAAACATGAAACTCAAATTGCTGGAGCCATTGCGCGATTTGTTTAAAGACGAAGTACGCGAACTGGGCGTTGCGCTCGGTCTGCCACGCGAAATGGTGTACCGCCACCCATTCCCGGGCCCGGGCTTGGGCGTGCGTATTTTGGGCGAAGTGAAAAAAGAATACGCCGACTTGCTGCGCCAAGCTGACGACATCTTCATCCAAGAATTGCGCAACACCACCGATGAAAACGGCACCTCATGGTACGACCTCACCAGCCAAGCCTTCGCCGTATTCCTGCCGGTCAAATCCGTGGGCGTAATGGGCGACGGCCGCACCTACGATTACGTCGTGGCCTTGCGCGCTGTGGTTACCAGCGACTTCATGACCGCACATTGGGCAGAGCTGCCATACTCACTGCTCGGCCGCGTATCCAACCGCATCATCAACGAAGTCAAAGGCATCAACCGCGTGGTGTACGACGTAAGCGGCAAACCGCCCGCCACAATCGAATGGGAATAGGCATTTGATTTTTTAATCATTAAATACTAAAAAGGCCGTCTGAAACATTCACAACAAATGCTTTCAGACGGCCTTTATCTTTCCCAATCACTCAACCGGATCGGCAATCAACACACGGCGGTTTTGAGGATTCCACACCAGATGCGCGGTTTGCTGCAATTTTTCAGCCGTCAATTCATCGGCCAAATGATGCATTTGCTGCAAATAACGTGCATCACCTAAATGCTGCTCGCTCAAAACCAATCGGTTCAACCACGTTTCAGCTCGTTTCAGACGGCCTTTTTCCTGTTGGATAAAATTGCGGCGTAAGGGTGCGATTTGTTTTTCAATAATGGTGTGCGGCAATTTAGCCAAAGTCGCTTCACCAAGTTGCCATAATTCATCTGCTTTTTCAGCAGTGGTCGCAAACCGTAATTCACTTTCCACGCGGTCGTTATCTGGATTGAGTGAGGTTTCAAATTTTAAGCTATACACACCCAAAGCCTTGTCGCGCAATTGGGCTTTAAGCTGCTCATAAGCCAGTGTGCGCAAAATCGAAATCTGCGCGGCGGTTTGCGGCGACCATGCGTACGGGGTAAACAACCATGCGGCTACATCACTGCGCTGCTTAACCGGATTCACTGCTTTACGCTCAACTTTTTGCCCGCTCAAGGCCAAATAAGGTTGCGGCTTTTCAGACGGCCTGCGCTCGATGGCGGCCAAATATTTTGCCACCAAGGGTTTCAGTTGGCTCGGTTTCTGCTCACTCAGCAGATAATACGTCATCGGCGCCCGGCTTAAAATCTGCCATTGCGCCAAAATTTCGGTCTCTTCGGTTGCTTCCAAATCAGCTTGGCCCGGCGAGGCATATGCTTTGCCGCCAAAGCGGATATCGGTCAGTGCTTTGTCTTTAGCCGCACGGCTGGATGTTTGCTCCATCGGAATGCGGCGAATCATCGGTATGATGGCATCGCGGTAATCCTCACTTACTTGCGGCGTGGCCACATAAGCGTGATACAGACGGAACAGATTTTCTGCTGCCTTATCCGGCGCACTGCCTTCCAACTTGGTTTCATTTGCTTTCATGCTCATGCTTAAGCTGAGTTTGTGCTGTTTTTTCCAATCATCAAGCTGCTCGCTGCGCCAACCTTGCGGTGCCGACTGCCACACGATTTGCTGTGCCAGCTGCGATTGCCACGGATTCAGATTCGGGCTCATGAAGCCGTTTTCGCTCAATGCGCGCAAATAGGTTTCGCCATCGGCGATAGGATGATTTAACACCACCACTTTATCGCCGTTTTGCAATGTCCAACGCGTGATATTGAGTTTTTTATCATATTGTTCGGCAACAATTTTTCCGTCAATCGGTTTGGCAATAAACACACCTTTGCCATATTCGACTTTGGCACGCAATTTAGGCAAATCGGCTTGCTGCCATTTATCTGCTTCAGCCTGAATTTGCGCGGCATTGGGAAAACTTTTGATTTCAGTCAGGCTCGGTGCTTGGATTTGCACCGATTTATCGTCGGCATTCAGCCATTGCTGTAAACGTGCGCTGATGTCGGCAGGCGCAATGGTCGGCAATACTTTTGCTGCTAAAGCGGCATTTTCTGCCTGCGTACGAACGGGCTTACCGGCAAAGGCATTTTCGCTGACCGTTTGAATCGCATCACCAAAGGCTTCAGGCAGAGTGGTTTTCTTTTTCGCCCGTTCGATGGCACTTTGCAACGTTGCCTTATATTCATCAAATTCGGCTTGCGTCACCGGCGCACGCAGGATGCGCTCGCGAAGTTTCAGGATTTCGGTCAAGCCTTGCTGATGGCCGTCGGGTGCGACTGAAGCGACAAAGCCCACCGCAACCGTTTCGCGGCCAATGTCGGCTTTGCGGGCGGTGATGGTACTGACGGCTTTGGGTAAATCGTGAATCTCATTTTTCACACGCTGCGCCAAGATTCGGCTGGCAAAGCGGTCGATATAGCGCTCGCGGATGCCGTTGTCGGTAGCATAATTGCGTGATGGCCGGTCGTTTTGGCGGAACAGCAGCGCCACAAAGCTGCCACCGCTGTCACGGTCTTGCAGTTGGTCGATGTGAAAGCCTTTTTGCAATTTCGGCTCGTAATAATCACCACTGCGGTCAGGCAATGCCCCTGCTTTCAGATGGCCAAAATGTTTTTCCAATGCAGCTCGCGCCTGCTTCGGCGTGATGTCACCGGAAATCATAACCTGCATATTGTTCGGCACATACCAACGCTGATGAAATGCCTGCAACACTTCTACCGGCGTGTTGCGTATGCTTTCTTGTGTGCCGATAATGGCAAAACGTGCTTGGCGGCTGCCGCTGCGGTTGACTTCATTGCGGCGGCGGTTCATCCGCTCGTTCACACCCAAACCGTTGCGCCATTCGGCTTCAATCACCTGCTGCTCTTTTTGCCAATCTTCGGCAGAAAATTCATGCGGCGACATCATGGCCGATAAGGCGTGAAGCGTATCATCCAATTGCTTCACACCCTGATTGGGGCTGAACATATACAGCGTTCGCTCGTAATTGGTCATGGCATTGAAATTCGCACCGTGCCGCCAGCCTTGTGCAATCAAAGTATCGCCTATCCCATTGGGAAATTCGGGTGCACTGCGGAATACCATATGCTCGACCATATGCGCCACACCGATTTCGCTGGTGCCGTTTTCATCGCTGGCACCCACGCCCACTTGAATGCGTACATCAATGCGACCGGGTTCAGACGGCACATTCAATACATGATAAACCAAGCCATTATTCAGACGGCCTGTGGAATAGGTATTGGCGGTACAAACGGAAAATGCAGCGGTTGAAAGTGCTGCGGTGAGAATGATTTGAGGAATAAGGGAATTCATGGTTGCTTTTCTTAAATTTCAGACGGCCTATATTCGGCTGAATTGTCTGAACGTTATGTTTTTAATAGATTAATAAATCAATCTCAATGCAATAAAGGCCGTCTGAAAAGCCAAGCAATCATTCAGACGGCCTTTGATTTAGTTTGGGGCAGTTTGCAGTGTTACTGGTATGATTGGAATTACTAAACTGAACATTCAGGTTGTTTTTCAATACTTCGCTGATGGTTCCATTGCCGGTTACGCGGTTTTGAATGTCTTTTTGGGTCACACGTTGCGTGCCTTTTTCTTGGGCAAACGTACCGTAAACCACAATTTCATTCAAATTGGCCTGCTGCTCTGCCTGCTGGACTTCATCCGCAGCATAACCATTTGAAGCAGCAAAAACCGGCAGCAAGGCCAGCATGATTGCGTTGGGTTTCATGTTTCAATCTCTTTTTTTAGGCTATAAAATGTAAAAAATCTTTCAGACGGCCTTGACCCTAATATCCATCCAAGCTCGCTGAAAATAGATAATGGTTCTTATTATTCTCTAACTCAAAAAAATATTTACCCTACTGATTAAACAGGGTAATTACTTTCAAAAATCAAAAATATTTGAGCTAATAATTCATGCAATTTTACTATTAGTGAATTGCTTATCAATTAAATATAAATATTTGAGATAATAATATGTTGCATTTTTGTTAAATAATTTATATTTGATTTACATTTCAATATATTACTTCTTAATCAAGTGCAAACAGGTTCTCAACTCAAAAGGCCGTCTGAAAATGCTTACAATCAACATTTTCAGACGGCCTGAGACCTTTTACTTACATTAAGCCGCTTTAAACGGCGTCAAATCCAATACTTCGTCATACATATCCGTTAATTCCGGCTGATGGCTCACAATCACTACTGTGGTATGCGGCAACCGTGCTTTAAGCAAATTCAGCAAGTGGCGCGCCGACTTCATATCCAGCGCCGATGTGTTCTCATCCAAATACAGATAATCCGGCTGCGTGAGTAAAGCGCGGGCAATGGCAATGCGCTGCTGTTCGCCTACAGATAAGGTCTGCGCCCAATTTTGCGCAATGTGCAGATGGTTTTGCCATTTTTCCAAACCGACATCAACAAGCAACTGCTGATAAACAGGGTCATCATGGCGTTGGTGCGACGGATAGCTGATGATATCAGCCAAGGTACCGCTGCCCAAATAAGTACGCTGCGGCAACAACAAACTACTGCCCTTCGGCGCCTGCCAGTTACCGTCATAATCTGCCCATAAACCACCAATGGTGCGCAACAGTGTTGATTTACCCAAACCGCTTTCACCGGCCAATTGCGTCCATTTTTGCGTGCTGACATTGGCTGCTACATTACACAAAATCGGTTCACCGCTTGGGGTGTAAATATTCAAACCATTGATGGCAAGGGAGTCAGCTTGAGGCGGTGTTTTATCGTTGGCCTGCTCTTTTAAGATGTTTTCACGGAATTGGTACAAACGCTGCACCGTTGCGCTCCATTCCGGCAGAATGGTGTAGGCAAACACAAACCAGCTCAATGAATTAAACACCGCCGAGAAAGCGCTGCGAATCTGCATCAAGCCACCTAACGTAATGGCTTTGGCCATAAACAGCGGCACACTTGCCAACACCGGCAGCATTAAGGGAAAACGGTCGTAACCGGTGGTAAAGAAACCAAGATTACGCTCGCGGTTCATCAAAGCGCGCCAATTGTTGATGATTTCGTTAAACTCCTGCCGTAAGGTTGTGTGTTCACGCGCCTCACCGTGATACAGCGCAATTTGCTCGGCATGATCATTTTTACGCACCAGCGAAGCACGGAAATCAGCTTCAAATTTTTGTTGACGGTAATTCAGTGCATGCAATTTACGGCCGATGATTTGCGTGAACATACTGCCCAATAAGGCATACACCACTGCAATCCAAACCAGATAGCCGGTTACCGTGATGTTGTGCCCCATAATATGAAAAGTGTGCGTGCCGGATAGCCGCCACAAAATCGCAATAAATGAATAAAGCTGCGCTAAATTAGTTAGCAAAGAAATGAACAGCTCAATCGTGCGCGACACAAAAATATTCACGTCTTCGGCAATACGCTGGTCGGGGTTGTCAGTGGTCTGCTTCAAAGCAATGCGGTAATAAGCGCGCTTGTGCAACCAATTGGCCAGTAAACGCTCGGTCAAATGTGTGCGCCAGCGGATAATCAATAGCTTACGCAGCCACGCCCGATAGACAGCAGCCACCACAAAAATCGCTACATAAACCAAATATTCTTGAATTAAAACATAGAGTTCTTTTGCTTTAAAGGCTTCTAAGGTATCGTAAAAAGACTTGCTCCACTCATTAATACGGACATTGATTTCCACCACACCAAACCCGAGTGCAACCAAAACAATCAGAATCAGCCACGAAAGCAGATTGTCTTTGCGAAACCAGTAATCTTTGAGAAACTAATAGAATTGTTTGAGAATCGTCAACATATTATTGCTATAAAACTTGTAGATAAAAATGAATATTAACCGCGGATTATACACGCTTAAAATTTGTTGTTTGATGTAATTTTTCAGACGGCATATTATTTGATAGGCCGTCTGAAACGCTGTTTCTCACGCAGCGTGGAAAGCACGTTAATGCTATAATTCGGCAATATTTTTTAAAGTGAAAGACCATGGAATCCACCAACGAACCCATGCGCCTGTCGAAACGCATGGCGCAACTCGGTCTCTGCTCGCGCCGCGAAGCCGACAGCTACATCGAACAAGGCTGGGTCAAAGTCAACGGCCAAACCGCCGTGCTCGGCCAAAAAGTGACCGAAAGCGACCGCATTGATTTAAACAAACTGGCGCATGAGCAGCAGGCAAACCGTGTGACGATTTTGCTGAATAAGCCGGTGGGTTATGTCAGCGCGCAAGCGGAAAAAGGCTATAAAGCAGCGGCTGAATTGATTACTGCCGAAAATCAATGGGAAGGTGACGACAGCCGCATTGCGTTTAGCGAGAAACACAAATTCGGCCTCGCCCCTGCCGGACGTTTGGATATTGATTCGGTGGGTTTGCTGGTGTTGACACAAGATGGCCGCATCGCCAAGCAACTAATCGGTGAAACCAGCAACAGCGAAAAAGAATATTTAGTGCGTGTACGTGGCAAGCTGGATGACAAAGGCTTGGCCTTACTCAACCACGGCTTGAGCTTGGATGGTGAAAAGCTGCGCCCAGCAAAAGTAGAATGGCAAAATGAAGACCAACTGCGCTTTATTTTGAAACAAGGTAAGAAACGCCAAATCCGCCGTATGTGCGAGCTGGTGGGTTTACGCGTGGTCGGTTTGAAACGTATCCGCATGGGCAAAGTGAAATTGGGCAAACTGCCACCGGGTAAATGGCGCTATTTGAAAGCCAATGAATCGTTTTGATTCAATGACATGAATCAGGCCGTCTGAAATATTCAATATTTCAGACGGCCTGATACCTTTGTAAAACTTAATTTAAACCAAGAAAACTATGCTCGTCATTCCCGCGTAGGCGGGAATCCAGTACGTCAAACTGCTGATATAGTTAATATTTCTGAATCCGATAGTCCTAGATTCCCGCCTACGCGGGAATGACGGTTTAAAGATTTCTAAAAATTGACTAGTCTCGCAAAGATCTCGGCCTGATTCTATTCATTCCCCAACAAAAAAGCCGTCTGAAAACAATTCAGACGACTTTTAATCTTCATAAATAAGTCAGATTAATGCTCGTGACCGCAAGCGCATTTCATGTCAATTACCATGCGGCCGGTAATTTTACCTTCACGCATTTCTTGGAAAATCGCAGGCGCTTCATCCAAATCACGCAATTGTACTTTTGGTACCACCAAACCTTCGGCACCGAATTGGAAGGCTTCAGCCAAATCTTGGCGCGTACCCACCAAAGAGCCGACTACTTCGATACCGTCTAATACCAAGCGCGGAATCGACAAATCCATAGACTCTGGCGGCAAACCGATAGCCACCACGCGGCCACCGGCACGCACGGCATCAACAGCAGAATTAAATGCAGCAGAAGAAACCGCCGTCACAATCGCGGCATGCGCGCCACCAACTTTTTCTTGAATCACTTTGGCTGCGTCTTCTTTTTGCGGATTAATCACCAAATCAGCGCCGCTTTCTTTGGCAAATTCCAGTTTGTCGTCATTGATATCGATAGCAATCACATGTGCGCCAAATACTTTTTTCGCGTATTGCACGCCTAAGTTACCCAGGCCGCCGGCACCATACACGGCAATCCATTGACCCGGACGCACATTCGATACTTTCACGCCCTTATAAGTGGTCACACCGGCGCAAGTAATCGAGCTGGCTTGCGCAGGATCCAAACCATCCGGCACTTTCACCGCATAATCGGCAGTAACGATACAGTGTGTCGCCATGCCGCCATCCGCAGTATAGCCCGCGTTTACGACGCTACGGCACAAGGTTTCGCGGCCGGTATTACAATATTCGCAAGAGCCACAGCTTTCAAACAGCCACGCGATACTCACACGGTCGCCGACTTTCAAGCTTTTTACGTCATCAGCTACTTTGCTGACTTTACCGATGCCTTCGTGACCCAAAACACGACCCGGTTTTTCGCCGTAATCACCCGCAGCAACGTGCAAGTCAGTATGACACACGCCGCAATATTCAACTTCTACCAAAGCTTCGCCCGCTTCCAATTCGCGGATGTCGCGCTCTACAACTTCTACATCACCTTCAACAGCTTGATTCACTACCACTGCACGCATTTTCATAGTAACACTCCTTGTTTGGCTTAACTGATAGAATGGTATTTCATTGCAATAACGGGATGCACGCATTCAATCATACATAAACAAACCATACACATGATGATTTCGCTCGTTACATCACGATTTAAGTATGTACTTCAAAATTAGTTCCGTCAAGCTGCATCGTATTGAATTTATTAAAATTTGTTATAACATAACATATTTATTGATGTATTTTCCAATCGAACAAGCAACTGATTATATTTAAATAAAATTTATTTTTTCATACGGCCTCAATCCCTGACCAATTGATTTTATTGAATTAATTGATTTTCTTCCGCATTCTTTCGCTTTGTTAATTCATATTTCTTTGCATTTTTAACGCTTGAACTCAATAGCAAAAAATACTATGCTAGCCCTTAAGCGTTTCGCTTACAGTCAACTACAACTGCTAAAAAATACAGGAGACAGCAACATGGCAAAAGATTTAAACGTTTTTGACAAAGAATACGGCTTATTAATCAACGGCGAATGGACCAAGGGAAGCGAAGGTAAATTATTGACTTCCACTAACCCGGCCAATGGCGAAGAATTGGCTAAATTCGTTGATGCCAGCGATGCTGACGTGGATGCTGCCGTTGCCGCTGCGCAAGAAGCGTTCAAAACCTGGAAAAAAACCACCGTTACCGAACGCGCCGCAATCTTGAACAAAATCGCCGACATCATTGATGAAAACGCCGAATTGTTCGCCCTGCAAGAAACCCTCGATAACGGCAAACCAATCCGCGAGACCCGTGCTGCCGACATTCCGTTGGCTTCCGATCATTTCCGCTACTTTGCCGGTGTGATTCGCGGCGAAGAAGGCACGGCCACCCAATTGGACGAAGAAGATTTGTCGCTGATTTTGCGCGAGCCAATCGGCGTAGTTGGCCAAATCATTCCGTGGAACTTCCCATTCTTGATGGCTGCTTGGAAAATCGCGCCTGCATTGGCGGCCGGTTGTACCATCGTATTGCACCCTTCTTCCAGCACTTCACTGAGCCTGCTGTCTTTCGCGCAAAAAGTGAATGATGTGTTGCCAAAAGGCGTGTTCAACGTGATCACCGGTAAAGGTTCGAAATCCGGCGAATACATGCTGCATCACAAAGGCTTCAACAAGCTGGCCTTTACCGGCTCGACCGAAGTCGGCCGCCGCATCGGTATCGCAGCTGCAGAAATGTTGATTCCGGCCACTTTGGAATTGGGCGGTAAATCAGCCAACATTTTCTTCGACGACATGCCGTTTGACAAAGCGCTTGAAGGTGCGCAAAAAGGTATTTTATTCAACCAAGGCCAAGTGTGCTGTGCCGGTTCGCGTATTTTCGTGCAAGAAGGTATTTACGACAAATTCGTTGAAGCTTTGGCAGAAGAATTCAAGAAAGTCAAAGTCGGTCTGCCTTGGGAAGACGATACCCAAATGGGCGCGCAAGTCAACGCCGGCCAATTGGAAACCATTTTGAAATATGTGAAAATCGGTGAACAAGAAGGCTGCCGCATCATTACCGGCGGTAAAAAAGCCGAAGGCGATTTGGCCGGTGGCGCATTCTTGGAGCCAACTTTGATCGAAGCCAAAGACAACGATGCCCGCGTTGCCCAAGAAGAAATCTTCGGCCCGGTAGCGACTGTCATCAAGTTCAAAACTGAAGAAGAAGTCATCAAAATGGCCAATGATTCAGAATACGGCTTGGGCGGCGGTGTTTGGAGTAAAGACATCAACCGTTGCTTGCGCGTATCACGCGCCTTGGAAACCGGCCGCGTCTGGGTAAACTGCTACAACCGCCTGCCTGCACACGCACCGTTTGGCGGCTACAAAACTTCCGGTATCGGCCGTGAAACCCACAAAATGATGTTGGCTGCTTACACTCAAGTGAAAAACATCTACATTTCTACCCGCGAAGAGCGCGAAGGCATGTATTGATTTTCCATGATTGATTGAATGAGACCGTCTGAAAGATAATCTTTCAGACGGCCTTTTATCATTTCGCTCTTTAAACTCATCAATAACAAAACCGCTGTTTCTGCCTAAGCAAAACAGCGGTTTTGTTATTTTTGAGCAAACCCTTTGGCCGATTAACGGAAAAAATCACCCATACCGGCCGGCAAACCTTGGGTAAACGCGCCCATGGTTTTGTTGCTGGTTTCTTCGGCTTTGGCAGACGCATCGTTTACTGCGGCCAAAATCAAATCTTCCAACATTTCTTTGTCATCAGCCGCTTCTTTAATCAAGTCTTCGCTGATGTCGAGTTTGCGTACCACATGCGCACAAGTCATGGTTACTTTCACCAAACCGTTGCCCGCTTCGCCACTCACTTCGGTTTCAGCCAATTTGGCTTGGGCTTTTTTCATGTTTTCCTGCATTTGTTGGGCTTGCTTCATCAGCCCTCCTAATCCGGCTTTTCCGAACATCGTATGCTCCTAATTTGCGTGTATGAGAAAATTATTCAAGGCGAATCCTATCAGGTTTTGCCCCTGCTTGCACGGGCTAATGATGAAATAGGATTCAAGGCCGTCTGAACGTATATTTCCAACAATCGGTTTCAGACGGCCTGATTCAAGTATTGATTCCTTAGTATCAAGATTCGTTGGTTTGCTTTAATTCCAGCGTATCCGGCAGCCATTGCGCTTCAAAGGTTTGCAAAATCTGCTGCGCGGTCGGATCGGCATCCAACAAATCCTGTGCCTGTTGCCGCCCTTCTTGCTGCAAACGCCGGCGGCGCATGGTCGGCGTTTCCCAACCTTGATCATCTTGCCACGGCTGGGTTTGCAGCTTCAGCGGCAAATTATAAGCTGCGGCCAACACGTTTTGGATTTTGTCCAAACGCTCTTTGTTGGTGGTGGCTTTGGCTTCGCTGGTGAGCGACAAGGTCATCAAATGCGTATCAGGATTGTAATTCACCCAAGCGGCATGCTGCGCCAACATTTGCGCGGCACCAAGCTTTTTCGCAAAACGCTGTACCAACAATGCCCAATTTTCCGGCTGGAAATCAGGCACGGCGATAAATTGCGGCTCGTCCTCTTCCTCATCATCAGTTTCAGCGCTTTCATCCGTAATCGGCGGCACAGGCAGCGTATCCGGTTCTACCGCAAAATCATACGAATCTTCGCCGAAATAAGGCGGTGGCATGTCTTCTTCATCGGGTTCAGACGGCTGATAAGATTCGTCAGAGGCCGTCTGAATTTCTGCTGAGTGTTGAATCGGAATGCTTTCCGTTTCAATGTGTTGCGGCTGAGTTTCTTCTGCAACAGCAGGCAGCTCATTTGAAACAGAGGCCGTCTGAAACGGCTCGGTTTCTGCCGTTTCATTTTCCGGCTGCTCCTCCCACGGCGGAATGTCTTTTGCTTGCGGTTCTTTTTCAGACGGCATGATCGCAGCAGTTGATGCCGTCTGAATATTGGGTTGATTTTCAAACGGCGTCGGAATCATCAGCGGCTTTTTTGCAGCGGTTTCCTTATGTTCCACTTCCTGCAATTGCGTGTGTTCAACCACATCATTCACGCCATGCGCTTGAGCGGCCAAAGGCGCAAACGCCAGCATACGCAGCAAAGTCATCACAAATCCGGCGTATTCATCGGGTGCCAAACTCAAATCCTGTTTGCCGTGAATCGCGCATTGGTAATACAGCTGAATCTGCTCGCCGCTCATGGCTTGGCTCAATTGCAGCAAGGCTTCGCGCTCGGGGTCGTCATTGCCCACGGCAGAGGGCACGGCCTGAATCAGCGCCAAACGTTGCA
Source organism: Neisseria sp. N95_16 (assembly GCF_002551535.2). Lineage (NCBI taxonomy): Bacteria > Pseudomonadati > Pseudomonadota > Betaproteobacteria > Neisseriales > Neisseriaceae > Neisseria > Neisseria sp. N95_16. The sequence goes on along the minus strand of NZ_PDBT02000009.1, from coordinate 10,248 downwards.
ACAGCATTGCCAGTTCGCTCAATGCGCTGTCGAAACCAATTGCGCGGGCGGCCATTTCTTGCGCCTTGTTGAGCAAGGCTTGACCATCTTGATTGACTACACTTTGCAGCAATTCATACAGGTAGCGTTTATCCACCGCACCAATTATCTGGCGCACATCGTGTTCGGCCACTTTACCCGAACCCATTGCAATCGCCTGATCAAGCAAACTCAAGGCATCGCGCATCGAGCCTGCCGCCGCCCTGCCCAGTAGTTGCAAAGCAGTGGCTTCGTAAGGAATGGTTTCACTGTCCAACACATGCGCCAAGTGGTCGGCCACTTGCTGCGTGGTCATGTTGCGCAATACAAACTGCAAGCAGCGGCTCAACACGGTAATCGGCACTTTATGCGGATCGGTAGTCGCCAAAATGAATTTCACATGCTCAGGCGGCTCTTCCAGCGTTTTCAGCATGGCGTTGAACGCGCTTTTCGACAGCATATGCACTTCATCGATAATATAAACTTTGTATTTGCCTGCAGTCGGCGCGTATTGCGCGTTTTCCAATACTTCGCGGATATTGTCGATACCGGTATTTGAGGCGGCATCGATTTCCAGCAAATCGACATAGCGGCCGGCATCAATTTGCGTGCAGCTTTGGCACACGCCACACGGTTCGCCGTGATCGGCATGCTCGCAGTTGAGGCTTTTGGCCAAAATACGCGCAATAGTGGTTTTGCCGACACCGCGCGTACCGGTCAAGAGATAGGCATGGTGCAGACGGCCTTCGTCCAAAGCGTTGCGCAATGCTTTGACAACGTGTTCTTGGCCGACTAAATCGGCAAATGTTTTCGGACGCCATTTACGGGCAAGCACTTGATAAGCCATGTCTTTTCTCTACTTCATAATAATCAGGCCGCCTGAACAATCTATTCTTTCAGACGGCCTATTGAAAGATGATGCATTTTAACATTTTTGGCGCATAAACGTGCAAATGCATTGTTTGCCGCCATAAACAAAACCACTTTGTTGCGGCAACAAAGTGGTTTTGGCGTAAGTGAGATTACAAACCGGCAGCGCCAACGGCATTGGCAATATCGCGCACGGCGGTCACATACATGCGGCTGTTGTTGTATTTCCAAACGCTGTAGAAATTATTCAAGCCCAAATAATATTCGTACACACCCGGGCTGGTTTCCAAACGATACAACACTGCTTTTTCATGGTCGGCTACCGGCGTTTGCGGCATCACCCCCAAGGCTTTGAAATCAGCCACGGTGCGGGTAAGCGCGGTTTTCTCATCGATAATCGCCTGCAAGTGTGGCGTGATGTTCAGGCGCACAGGCACCACCATTTTGCTGCCGGTCTGCCAGCCGTGTTGTTTCATGTAATTGGCCACCGATGCGGCCACATCGCCGATGTTGTTCCAAATATCACGGCGGCCGTCACCATCGTAATCCACCGCCCACTTGCGGAAGCTCGACGGCATAAATTGCGGCATACCCATCGCACCGGCGTAGCTGCCTTTAAAGCTGAATACATCGCGGTTTTCTTCTTTCGCCATCAGCAGTAATTCGCTCAATTCGTTTTGGAAAAACTCAGCACGGCGCGGATAATCAAACGCCAACGTGCTCAAGGCATCGGCCACACGGAAACTGCCTGTGTTGCGGCCGTAATTGGTTTCAATGCCGATAATCGCCACAATCAACTCAGCCGGTACGCCGTATTTGCGCGCCACATCGTCAATCACTGCACGGTTGTCGGCATAGAATTGGCGGCCATTGTTGAATTTAGCCGCGCCCGAATTACCGGTGCGGAATTCATACCATGGGCGCGATGTGCCCGGGCGGTACACAATATTGATGATGTTGCCTTTGTACACCACACCATCAAAGAAATTTTGCAATTCGGCAGCGCTCAAGCGGCCTTTAGCGGCTTCGTAACGGATAAAATTCTGCACATTCGGATTGGCATTGAAACCGCTGCTCGCCACTGATTCGGCAGCAGCATCGAAAGTCGGACGCTTCTCGGCTTGCTTCACCGGTTTCACTGCTTGCGCATCGCGGGTGATGCTCGGCTTGTTCGATGTGCTGCACGCAGCCAATGCCGCGATAACGGCAACGGAAAGGAATACAAGAGACTTTTTCATGGGATATCCGTAAATGTGAGAAAGGGCTTGAGTGTAACAAAATTAAGCGCTTAGATAAACCCTTTGAGATTAAACGTGGAATATTTGGATTTATCTCAGGCCATCTGAAAATAATGCCTTTATAAAACCCATAAAAAAAGGCCGTCTGAATTTCAGACGGCCTTTTTAATCAATCACGATTCATCAATGATTATTCGGCAGCAGGAACCACCACAACATTGATTTTCGCAACAGCGTCAGTGTGCAGAGCCACTTCAACTTCGTATTCGCCAACGGCTTTCAATGGGCCTTCTGGCAAACGTACGTTGGCTTTAGCAGCTTCAACGCCTGAAGCAACGATGGCTTCAGCGATGTCGGCATTGGTTACAGAACCGAACAGACGACCGTCAACACCGGCTTTTTGAGCGATGGTAACAGTTTGACCGTCCAATTTTTCTTGACGCGCTTTAGCATCAGCCAAGATTTCGGCTTGTTTGGCTTCCAATTCGGCACGACGTGCTTCGAATTCTTTCATGTTGGCTTCGGTAGCGCGTTTGGCTTTACCGGTTGGAATCAGGAAGTTACGGGCATAGCCGTTTTTCACGGTCACGATGTCGCCCAGATTACCCAAGCCGCCGATTTTTTCTAACAGAATAATTTGCATGTTCTAAGCTCCAATTATTTGTGTTGATCGGTGTAAGGCAACAGAGCCAGGAAACGTGCGCGTTTCACAGCAACCGCCAATTGACGTTGGTAGTGTGCTTTAGTACCGGTGATGCGGGCAGGGATGATTTTGCCGTTTTCAGAAATGAAGTCTTTCAACAAGTCAACTTGTTTGTAATCAACTTCTTGGATTTTTTCAGCCGTGAAACGGCAGAATTTTCTACGTTTGAATGATTGACGAGCCATTGTCGTTTAACCTTTATATTCTTTAATGTTCTGTATGCGGAGTATCGGTCGCGGGAAGCGTTGACTGCGTTGCGCTAAAAAGCCTTCTGCTTCAACCATCATGCCTTGCCGATACTGCCATTCTTCAGCTTGCTTACCTAAAATCCGCGCGGGCATGTCGAATTTGACCAGACATTGTTGTCCGTTTTCTTCCTGCCATGATTCATGCTTGAGCACAATATCCAATACAGGAATGCCTGCCGGCGTGTACCTCAGCGTGCCGATTTCGGCGAGCCGGGCGGTAAGGCGGATAAGATTATTCAATCTTATTCGGCTGCTGCAACTTCTTCAGCCGCACCGTTCAGCAAGTTTTTGGTTTTCTCGCCGCCCATCATGACAGATGGCTCGGTAACAGCGTTTTTGGTTTTGATGGTCAGGTGACGCAATACGGCATCATTGAAGCGGAAAGCAGTTTCCAGCTCAGCCACAACTTCAGGTGTGGTTTCTACGTTCATCAAAACATAGTGTGCTTTGTGAATTTTGTTGATTGGGTAAGCCAATTGACGACGACCCCAATCTTCCAAACGGTGAATGGTACCGTTGGCTTCGGTAATCATGGCTTTGTAACGTTCAACCATCGCAGGCACTTGCTCGCTTTGATCAGGATGAACGATAAACACGATCTCGTAATGACGCATGTTATCTCCTTATGGATTCATAAACAGCCTTCTACCATGCGAAAAGTAAAAGGCAAGGTTGGAAAACATTCGATTATAACGTTTATGGATTGAGTACACAAGCTATTGATGATTTTAAATGCTGCGTCGTGGCGGATTTGTATCATTTCAGAATGATGTAACAGTTTGTAACATTTCCTTGAATTTGTCATGAAGTTGTAATACTTGCTGGATAAACTGGCCGCGTTATCCAAACAACCCTCCTAACAAGGACTCCTAAAATGAAAAAATCTGCTTTCGTGGTAAGTATCGCAACTGTTTTGGCATTGGCTGCTTGCGGCGGCGAATCTAAAGCGCCTGAAGCACCTAAAGCCGGTGCGGCGGCAACAACAAATGAAGTGCCTAAAGCGGCTGACGGTCAGCAGCAGCCGGTGGGCTTGGATGTAACCGGTGCCGGCGCATCATTCCCACAACCTGTTTATGTGCAATGGGCCAATGCTTTCCAACAAGCAAGCGGCAACCGCATCAACTACCAATCAATCGGTTCTTCCGGCGGTGTGAAACAAATTACCGCGAAAACCGTTGATTTCGGCGCCAGCGACTCACCTTTGGATGCGGAAAAATTGGAACAAGAAGGTTTGGTTCAATTCCCTACCGTAATTGGCGGCGTGGTGCCTGTGGTAAATGTTGAAGGCGTAGCAGCCGGTCAATTGAAATTAACCGGTGAAGTATTGGCCGAAATCTACTTGGGCACCATCACCAAATGGAACGACCCGAAAATCCAAGAATTAAACGCCGATGTGAAACTGCCTGACGCGAATATTACCACTGTATTCCGTTCAGACGGCTCGGGTACCAGCTTCATCTTCACCACTTACTTGAGTCAAGTATCTAGCGGCTGGAAAGACCAAGTCGGCGCGGCCAATACCGTGAAATGGCCGACGGCTGCCAGCGGCGTAGCCGGTAAAGGCAACGAAGGCGTAGCGAACTATGTATCACGCGTGGCCAACTCTATTGGTTATGTTGAGTATGCCTATGCCAAACAAAACAATATGTCGCACATCCAATTGAAAAACGCGGCCGGTAATTTCGTGCAGCCTTCGCAAGAAACTTTCGCTGCGGCTTCTAAAGTGGATTGGAAGAGCGTAAAAGGCTTCAGCTTGGTGTTGACCAACCAGCCTGATGCCAACGCGTGGCCTTTGGCGGCGGCAACATTCATTTTGATGCACAAGAAAAATGCGGATGCGACGAAAGCAAAAGCAGCTTTGGCATTCTTTGATTGGGCCTACACCAGCGGTGACGAAGCGGCTCAAAAACTGGATTATGTGCCGTTGCCTGCCGAAGTGAAAGACTTGGTACGTCAAGAATGGGCCAACATCCAAGATGAAAACGGTCAGGCGGTTTTCACTAAATAATGTATGAATCAGGCCGTCTGAAAAAATGTATTCTTTAGCCAATACATTTTTTCAGACGGCCTCTTTACATCACACCCTGCGTATCCGGCCTCATTAAATCTATAAAAGGCACACTCATGCAAACCTCTTCCGCACAGAAACTCAAACGCCAGCAGCAGCTTGATGCGCTGTTTGTCGGCTCGACGCGTTTTTTTGCCATACTGGTTTTGGCCAGTTTGGGCGGGATTCTGCTCTCGCTGATTTTGGGCGCGATGCCGAGTATTGAAAAATTCGGTTTCGGCTTTTTTACTTCTTCCAACTGGGATGTCGTGGCCAGCGAATATGGCGCACTGGCACCGATTTACGGCACGATTGTGACATCCGGCTTAGCCTTGCTGATTGCCGTACCGGTGAGCTTCGGTATTGCGGTGTTTTTGACCGAACTCTGTCCGGTTTGGCTGCGTAAGCCTTTGGGCATTTGCGTGGAATTATTGGCCGGTATTCCTTCGATTATTTACGGTATGTGGGGTTTGTTTGTGTTTGCGCCCTTCTTTGCCGAGCACTTTCAGCCGTTTTTCATTGAATATTTCGGTGCGATTCCGGTGATTGGTTCGCTGTTTCAAGGCGCGCCGATGGGTATCGGCATTTTCACCGCTTCGCTGATTTTGGCGATTATGATTATTCCATTTATTGCTTCCGTGATGCGCGATGTGTTTGAAATTACGCCGCAGCCTTTGAAAGAAGCGGCTTACGGCTTGGGCAGCACACAATGGGAAGTCATCCGCAACGTGGTCTTGCCTTACACCAAAGCCGGTGTCATTGGCGGCATTATTTTGGGCTTGGGTCGCGCTTTGGGCGAAACCATGGCGGTGACCTTCGTGATTGGCAATACTTTCAACATCAGCCCGAGCCTGTTTAATTCCGGCGTATCGATTACTTCCGCGCTGGCAAACGAATTTGCCGAAGCGGTTGACCCGCTGCACTTATCCTCACTGCTCTACTTGGGCTTGATTCTGTTTTTCATCACTTTTGTGGTGCTGTGTTTCGCCAAAATCTTATTGCTCAGAATGCAGCAATCTGAAGGGAAAAAATCATGAGCAACAGCATTTACCAACGCCGCTTGTGGCAAAACCGCTTTTATCTGGGCGTGGCCTACGTCACCATGGCATTCGGCTTATTTTGGCTGGCGTGGATTTTCTACACCTTATTGAGCAACGGCTTCAGCGGTTTGTCGGGCACGCTGTTTACGCTCGACACCCCGCCGCCGGGCATGGAAGGCGGTTTGCGCAACGCCATTTTGGGCAGCTTTATGATCACCTTGTTTGGCCTGTTGGTCGGCACACCCATCGGCCTGATGTGCGGCATTTATTTGGCGGAATTTGGCCAAAACAGCAAGCTGGCACAAGCCACGCGTTTTATGAACGATATTTTGCTGTCGGCACCATCGATTGTGATCGGTTTGTTTATCTATGAATTGGTTGTTGTGAAACAAGGCCACTTTTCCGGCTGGGCTGGCTCGTTGGCGCTGTCGTTATTGGTGATTCCGGTCGTGGTTCGCACCACCGAAAACATGCTGAAGCTGGTGCCAAACAGCCTGCGCGAAGCGGCCTTTGCACTCGGCGCGCCGAAATGGAAGCTGGTGACGATGGTGACCTTGAAATCCGCCAAAGCAGGCGTGTTGACCGGCATTATCTTGGCTTTTGCCCGCATCACCGGCGAAACCGCCCCGCTGCTGTTTACCGCAATGAACAACCAGTTTTTCAGCACCAACATGAATCAGCCGATTGCCAACTTGCCCAACGTCATCTACCAATTTGCCATGAGCCCGTATGAAGACTGGCACCAACTGGCTTGGGCTGCGGCCTTGCTGATTGCCGTAACGGTATTAGTCGCCAACATTCTGGCACGCTATTTAGGGGCGGCGAAAAAATCATAAGGTCAGCCGACCGGCGATACGCCCTCCACACCATTCATCCTATTAAGGAAACAAAATGACCGCCAAAATCGTGACAAAAGATTTCAACTTCTACTATGGCTCGTTCCATGCGTTGAAAAACATCAATTTAGAAATTCCGGAAAAACAAGTCACCGCCTTCATCGGCCCATCGGGCTGCGGCAAATCCACCCTGCTGCGCGCACTCAACCGCATGCACGACCTGTATCCGGGCAACCGCGGCGAAGGTGAAGTTTTGCTCGACGGCCGCAACATTTTCGATAAAAACGTCGATTTGAACCTGCTGCGTGCCAAAGTCGGCATGGTGTTCCAAAAGCCAACGCCGTTTCCGATGTCGATTTACGACAACATCGCTTTCGGCGTAAAACTGTATGAAAAACTCAGTCGCAGCGAATTGGACGACCGTGTAGAATGGGCATTAAACAAATCGGCTCTGTGGGGCGAAGTGAAAGACAAGCTCAAGCAAAGCGGCAATTCATTATCCGGCGGCCAGCAGCAGCGTTTGTGCATTGCCCGCGCGATTGCCACCAAGCCCGAAGTTTTGCTGCTGGATGAACCCACTTCCGCGCTCGACCCGATTTCGACCGCCTATATTGAAGAATTGGTGACCGAACTCAAACACGATTACACCATCGCCATCGTGACCCACAATATGCAGCAGGCCGCGCGTGTGTCCGACATCACGGCGTATATGTATTTGGGCGAATTGGTCGAAGTGGGCGACACCAAAACCATCTTCACCAAGCCGAGCAAAAAAGAAACCGAAGACTATATTACCGGTAAATTCGGTTAAACTTGAATGGCTTAACGCTTTAATAATAGGCCGTCTGAAACCGAAGCCATACCTTTCAGACGGCCTGATGAAAACCATGTTGCGTATGCTGTTTCAAACCGATTGCAAGGCCGTCTGAAAGCCAAACGCAACCCAACAAAGAGAGAAAAACATGTCCGCCTATATCCTGATTGTAGAAGACGAGCCTGCGATTGCCACCTTGATTCGTTTCAATCTCGAAGCCGCCGGTTACCGCGTGGCCACCGCCGAGCGCGTCAGCGATGCCGAGAAGCTTTTGAAAAACGAATTGCCCGATCTTATCTTGATGGACTATATGCTGCCCGACGTGTCCGGCGTCGAATACATTCAACAATTGCGCGGCCAGACCCGCACGCAAAACCTGCCCATCATCATGCTCACTGCCCGCAGCGAGGAAAGCGACAAAGAGCTGGGCCTGAACATCGGCGCCGACGACTACATCACAAAACCTTTCTCACCGCGCGAACTCATCGCCCGCATCAACGCCCTGCTACGCCGCATGGCACCGCAAAAAAGCAAACAGGTTTTAGAAATTTTCGGCATCCGCTTGGATGCAGAAAACCGCAAAGTTAGCACCACCGAAGGCATTGAATTGCAACTCAACCCAAGCGAATTCAAAATCTTACACTTTTTCATGGCACACCCCAACCGCCTCTACAGCCGCAGCCAATTGCTCGACATGATTTGGGGCGATCACGTTTTTATTGAAGAGCGCACCGTTGACGTGCACATCCGCCGTTTGCGTCAAGGCTTGGAAAAAGCCCAACTGTCACATTTAGTGCAAACCGTCCGCGGCGGCGGCTACCGTTTCGGCAACAACAATGAATAATCTCGTTTACCTGATTCCTTCCATACTCGGCATTTTGTTTGCCGCAGCCGCCGGACTGGCCTTTTGGGGCGTGTCCGGCGCGTTTATTGTCGCCTTTGCCACGCTCAGCTTCATCAGTTTGCTGCACATCCGCCAGATGTACAAACTGCTCGACTGGCTGAAAAATCCCGAGCCGGAATCCATTCCCTTTGCCAGCGGCATTTGGGACGAAGTGTTTTCCACCCTGCTCAAGCAAAGCCGCAACCGCCGCAAGCAAAAGCGCAAACTGAAAAATGCCTTGATGCGTTTCAACCGCGCTGCCGAAGCCCTGCCCACCGGCGTGATGATTTTGGATAAAGACATGCGCATCGAATGGCAAAACCGCCTTTCCGCCACCCATTTCAACCTCAACCGCGAGCGTGACCGCAACGGCATTTTGCTCAACCTCATCCGCCTGCCCGAGTTTCATGCCTTTATGGAACAAACCGAGCAGGTACAAATCCGCTTGGCCGTGCCGCAAAATCACCCGATTCCGCGCACGCTGCTAATTACCCGCTGCCCATTTGAAAAAAACACCCAAATGCTCATCAGCCAAGACGTCAGCACCGTCGAGCAGGTGCAAGCCAGCCACACCAGCTTTGTGGCTAACGTATCACACGAATTGCGCACGCCGCTAACCGTCATCAACGGCTTTTTGGAAACCATGCGCGATATGCCCGATATTCCCGATGAGCAGCGCCAGCAATTCATCAGCCTGATGCAAAAAGAAGGTAGCCGCATGCTCGATTTGCTCAACGATTTGCTCACCCTATCCAAGCTTGAAAGCCAGCACCACCAAGAGCAAAACAAAGAGCTGATCAGCCTAAGCCTGCTGAGCCGACAATTGTTTGAAAGCACCAAAACCTTTTCAGACGGCCGCCACCACATCACCGAAGACATCGAACCGGAATTAAGCATTCGCGGCATTCAGCCTGTGTTGTACAGCGCCTTAAGCAATCTCGCGTTCAACGCCGTGCGCTACACACCCGAAGGCGGCAAAGTACACATCAGCCTGAAACCCGAAGGCGAACACCATGTCCGCTTCAGCGTCAGTGACACCGGCCCCGGCATCGCCCCCGAACACATTCCGCGTCTGACCGAACGCTTCTACCGTGTTGACACCAGCCGCTCGCGCCAAAGCGGCGGCACCGGCTTAGGGCTCGCCATCGCCAAACATGCCTTGGCCGCGCACGACACCAAAATCGAAGTGGAAAGTGCATTGGGCGAAGGCAGCACGTTTTCCGTATTGTTTGAATTGGCAGCTGAAATGCCGATTGACATTAAATTGTAGGTTTGCATAAAGCAAAGGCCCTTACATTCGCCTAACAAGTGCAATTTCCAATAACAGAAAAGGCCAGTATGCGGTAGTATACTGCCTTTCCTGACAAGAAAGATTGCAATATGGCCTACACACAACTGACCTCACACCAAAGATACTACATTTCCAGACATTACCGCAACCTACCCCTAAACCAAATCGCACAGAACATCGGTTGTCATCCCGCCACCGTCAGTCGGGAAATCAGACGGCATTCCGTCAACGGAACCTACTGTTACCGAAAAGCACAACAG
>NZ_PDBT02000099.1:0-6260 GCF_002551535.2 Neisseria sp. N95_16 | reverse complement strand
CTGTTGTGCTTTTCGGTAACAGTAGGTTCCGTTGACGGAATGCCGTCTGATTTCCCGACTGACGGTGGCGGGATGACAACCGATGTTCTGTGCGATTTGGTTTAGGGGTAGGTTGCGGTAATGTCTGGAAATGTAGTATCTTTGGTGTGAGGTCAGTTGTGTGTAGGTCATATTGCAATCTTTCTTGTCAGGAAAGGCAGTATACTACCGCATACTGGCCTTTTCTGTTATTGGAAATTGCACTTGTTAGGCGAATGTAAGGGCCTTCAATTTTGTCGGATAGTTTAAAGACAGGGCTTCTGAAAAGAGAAGCCCTATGTTGATTTTAGAATTTAGTGAATAGTAAAGCCGCGCAGGTATTGGGTGCGCTCGCGGGTCATACGGGTGTCGCATTGCAGTTGCAGATACTCGGCTTGTGCCGGATTATCGGCTGGTGCGGCAGCGCGCAGGCAGTTTTGAGATTTACTTTGAATCCAGCTGCGCTGCTCATCCAGAATGCCTTGTTGCACCCCACGTTCCATGCTGTTCCAAAGGCTGTTGATTTCGGCTTCGGCTTGGCGGTTTTGTGCGCGTGCGGTTTCTAAATCATCCATGGAGAATGATGAGCCTTGAGCAGGCGTGTCAATCGTCGGGCTGATGATTTCGGTGTGTGAATCCAAGCCGATTAAATCTTGTGGGATGCCATCGTATTGGCTGGCGGCATTATTTTCCAAAATATCTTCAGGGTCGGCTTCCGGCGGTTCGTCGAAAGTTTGGGTTGCGCTCAGGCGGATGGCTTCTTCTTTGCTGACTGCTTGGCCGTCAATCATCACAATGCTTTTGACGCCGTAGGGCAGCAGGGCGGCAGATAAGGTCTGCGCAGTTGCGGTCACGACATTGTCTTCCAGGTTCACGCCGTCGGTTTGGTTTGGTGTGTAGCGGATGGTGGTGGTGAAGCTGTTGCCTGAGTAGCTGAGATGGCTGCCCATGATTTTTTGTTCGATGATTTCGCCTACGCTCGTGCTGCCGTAAATCAACGGGCTGTTGGCGGCGGCGCTGTTAGCAATATCGGTTGGTATGATGATGCGTAAACCGGCACTACACAGGGTTTTGTTGCCTTCGCGTATGGTTTGGGCATCTTCTAAGTTGATGTCGAGAAGGGAGCCTGCTGCAATGATTTTATCGGCATCGACAAATTGGCGGCTGTCGTTGCGGGCAAATGCGCGCGCTTCTTGTTTGATGATGTCTTGAAGATTGTTGCGGATATTTTGCACTACGGCAGGGTCGGTACAGGCCAATTCAGCGGTGGTGTCCTGCTTGTTGGGCTTGTCGCCGCAAGCGGCCAATAAACCGGTGGCAAGCGTTAAAGCCAGCAGTTTTCGATACATAATATTCTCCTTAACGGGTATGGACCGGATTAGCTAAAGGCAGCCATACGCATTTTTGATGTTTCAGACGGCATAATAACAAAAGCACTTGTAACAAGTAAGATGTTACAAGTGCTTTTTCGTTGATTAACTGATTATTTGAGGAAGTTTAAGAAGCCCGACAAAATAATCACATTGACGATATCGACAAAGAATGCGCCCACCATCGGTACAATCAAGAACGCTTTGTGTGATGAACCGAAAGTTTGGGTAATCGATTGCATATTGGCAACCGCAGTTGGCGTTGCGCCCATACCAAAGCCACAGTGGCCGGCAGACAACACAGCAGCATCATAGTCACGACCCATCACCACATAAGTTACGAAAGTTGCATACAGAATCATCACCACCACTTGAACCGCCAAAATAATGGCCACCGGGCCGGCCATGCCGGTCAATTCCCACAGCTTCAAGTTCAACAGCGCCATGGCCAAGAATAAGGACAGCGAAGCATTACCGAATACATCAATCGCGCGGTCGAACATGTTGACTTTGAATGCGCCGGTCAAGACGTTACGCAGAATTACACCGAAGAACAAACACCATACGAATTTCGGCAAATCAATCAGATACTGCTTGTCGTAGCTGTCCATGATTTCAGCAAATGCCAAACACGCGGCGAACATGGCCAGAGTTTCCACTGCATTGTCTGCGGTAATCAGGCGTTGGCGGTGTGCTTTTTCAAAGATGTCATCATTGTTGTCGTTGGTGTTTTCGTTTGTGATTTCTTCAGCAGAAATCGGCTTGCGGCCTTGGCGGTTAATCAGACGGCGAGCTACCGGCCCACCAATCAAACCGCCGAATACCAAGCCGAATGTGGCCGCGGCCATACCCAAGGTCGTCGCGCCCATGACACCATATTCTTTCTCAAAAGTCGGCCCCCATGCACCGGCGGTACCGTGGCCACCGGTCAAGGTTACCGAGCCGGTCATTAAGCCAATCAGCGGATCCAAGCCCAATACAGTCGCCAAGCCAACACCCACTGCGTTTTGTACCACAATGTACAAGCCAACCACTACGGTGAAAATCACCAATGGCAAACCACCGGCTTTCAAGCGTGAGAAGTCTGCACTCAAGCCGATAGATGCAAAGAAAATCAGCATGAAGGCATCTTGCAAAGGCTTTTCAAATTTGAAGCTGACACCGTACATTTGGTGCAAAACAAACAGCACCAAAGCAGCAATCAAGCCGCCGGCAACCGGCTCTGGGATGTTGAAATCACGAAGAATGCGGATTTTCTTCACCAAAAATTTGCCCAAGAGCAGCACCAAGGTTGCCGCAATCAGGGTGTAGTAACTGTTAAATTCCCATTCCATAATAGTTTCTCTCTATAAAAAAAGGGGTTTATGAAAGATAATTGACGATATTAGGGGAGCTGTTAAATTTTGTCAAAGAACAAAGCCCATTTTAATCGCATATTTACATTGTGGAAGCTTAATTAGTTTAGGCCGTCTGAAAAAAGAATGGTGAATAAGGCCATTGTTTAATATAAATGGTTTATGAGTTTAGAAATAACATATCCATGGCGTAGTGTCGAAAACCGAATAAATCAGCATGATTATTGCTCTTAGATGAAAATGATTGCAGTGAAATATTATTATGATTTTAATGAGGAGGAAAAGTGTTTCACATATGCCTAAAAACATCTAAAACCACCACCGTTAGGTAAATTTATGTATGCAGGCTATTAAGGTTTGTGATATATAGTCTATGGGTTACATAAAATTACAAAATCAATAAGGAGCAACGTATGAGTGCATCTTTACTCTTGATTATAGGCTTGGCTTTAATGGCCTGCGGTTATTTTCTCTATTCGAAATTTATTTCACAAAAGATCTTCAAACTGGATGATAACTTCGTCACCCCAGCGCATGAAATTAACGATGGTGTGGACTATGTGCCGACCAATAAATACGTTTTGTGGGGGCACCACTTTACATCGGTAGCCGGTGCGGCGCCGATTGTAGGCCCTGCGATTGCCGTGTTTTGGGGCTGGCTGCCGGCGTTTGTGTGGGTGGTGTTGGGCACCATCTTCATGGCCGGTGTGCACGATATGGCAGCGGTGTGGGCGAGTGTGCGCAATAAAGGCCAATCCATCGGCACCATTGCCGGCTCGGCCGTAAACGCACGTACCCGCAGTCTGTTTATGATTGTGATTTTCCTGCTGTTGCTGATGGTAAACGCCGTGTTTGCCGTGGTGATTGCAGGCATGATGATTAAAACGCCTTCTTCTGTGTTGCCGGTGTGGGGCGCATTGGTGGTGGCATTTGTGATCGGACAATGTATCTACCGCTTTAAAATGAACCTGTTGTGGGTATCGATTATCGGTGTGGTGGCTTTGTACACCTTGATTTACTTAGGCCCGATGTTCCCGATTGTGTTGCCGGAAACCATGTTCGGTTTGCCGGCCAATGCGGTATGGATTATTTTCCTGTTTGTTTACGCAGCGATTGCTTCGTTGCTGCCGGTATGGATGCTGTTGCAACCGCGTGACTACATCAACGGCCTGCAATTGTTTGTCGGCTTGTTTGTGATGTATGCCGCGATTTTCTTGGTAAGCCCGGATGTCGTAGCGCCTGCCGTGAATGAAAACGTACCGGCCGGTACGCCGCCAATCATGCCGCTTCTGTTTGTGACCATTGCGTGTGGCGCGATTTCAGGCTTCCACGGTTTGGTATCGAGCGGTACCACTTCCAAACAAATCAACCGTGAACCGGATGTGCGTTTTGTCGGCTACTTCGGTGCAATGGGTGAAGGCATGTTGGCCTTGGCTGCGATTTTGGCCGCCACTGCCGGTTTCGCCACTTTGGGTGACTGGGAAGCGGTGTACACCAAATTTGGTGCAGGCGGTATTGGTGCGTTTATCGATGGTGGTGCCGCGATTATGCACGAAGGCATCGGCCTGTCGCCTGAATTGTCAGCTACCATGCTGACCGTAATGGCCGCCTTGTTTGCCGGTACCACCATGGATACAGGTGTTCGTTTGCAGCGCTATATTTTCCAAGAGTGGGGCGACATTTACCAAATCCAATCCTTCCGCAAAGGTTGGGTAGCGACATTATTGGCTGTCGGCACTTGTGCGCTGTTGTCATTCGGTGCGGGTGGTTTAAAAGGCGATGGTGGTATGCTGATTTGGCCGTTGTTCGGTACCACTAACCAATTGATGGCAGGTTTGACTTTGCTGGTGGTGACTGTGGTGTTGATGAAAGCCGGCCGTAAAGTATGGTTTACGCTGATTCCAATGGTCTTCCTGCTGATTATGAGCATCTTGGCCTTGGTATTGCAGCTGAAAACCTTCTACGATCAATCCAACTGGCTGCTGGTCGTATTGGATGTGGTGATTCTGATTTGTTCGATTTTGGTGTCGCTGGAGTGTGTTTCCGTGCTCAAACGCGAATGGCCTAAACGCAAAGGCGCGTAATGGGCTGGCATGAAAAATGGCAGGCGTTTGCCGAAGGGTTGCAAGAGTTTTACCATGCACCTTATCGGCAAACGCTCACTCGGGCGTATCGTGACGAACAGGATTTGTTTATGCTGATGATTTTCGCAGAAAGCCTCGGCATTCCTAATCCGATGACGTTTTACACGCTCGAGCTGCAACCCCTGCTGCTGGAAGAATTCCACGATTGGCACTTGCGCATGGGCATGCCGCATTCACCTTTAGATCGATTCGGATGCTGTTAATGGATACATTATTGCAACAAGCGGCGGCAACGCCGCTTTTATTTGTCGGCGGCAAGGGCGGGGTTGGCAAAACCACCCATGCCGCTGCTTTGGCCACACGCTTGGCAGAAAGCGGCAAAAAAGTGCTGCTGGTTTCCACGGATCCCGCGCACAGCTTGGGCGATGTGCTGCAATACACGCTCTCGGGCACCATCCGCCCGTTGACCGACAATTTGGCAGCGCTGGAACTCAACCCACACCAAATTGCCGACAAGCATTATGCCCAAGTCAGCGAATTGTTGGCGGGCTACACCAAGCCCGAGCTGGTTGAGAAAATGCGCCAACATATTGAAGCCGCCAAAAGCTCGCCCGGTGCGGAAGAAGCCGCGATTCTCGAAGCCTTGTGCAAATACATCACCCATCACAAAATCATGGGCTATGAACACGTTGTGTTCGATACCGCCCCTACCGGCCACACTCTGCGTCTGCTCGAATTGCCGCAAATGATGGCCGCGTGGACGGATGCTTTGTTGTCACAACAAGGGCGGCAGCAAAAACTGCGCGATGCCGCTTTACCGTTTTGGCAGAAAACTCAGCGGGAAAACACCCTACTGAGCGAATCGCGCAACCAACGCTGGGACAAAGCCCTCGAAACCTTGGAAAAGCGCCGCCAATTGTTTGCCGATGCCGGCCAGTTGCTCGCCGACCCTGCTTATACGTCCATCATTTTGGTGATGACTCCCGAAATGCTGCCACTGGCCGAAACCCACCGCGCATTGGCGCAACTGCATCATTTTAAATTGCCGTGCAGCCACATCATCGTCAACCAAATCATGCCGCAATCGCAAGCCGACAATGATTTCTGGCAGCAACGCTACCAGCGGCAGCAAGACATCTTGCAACAAATCCGCCGCGATTTCAGCCAAGTCAACCTGCATCATTACGCCTTGCAATCAAACGATGTTCGCGGGCTGGAAGCCTTATCTGCATTTGGTAGCAATGGGCGCATGAGTGAAGAGCGTTTATAAAACCGATTAAAATCGAAAGGCCGAGACCTTTGCAAAACCCTACCTACCATCAAAAAAGCTTACCTAGGTTACTAAGTAAGCTTTTTTTCAACATAAAATCCCCAATCATTACCTAAAATTCCCTATTCTCGGGCACATTTCCCCCTTTTCACGCGGCAGCAGA
>NZ_PDBT02000098.1:0-6527 GCF_002551535.2 Neisseria sp. N95_16 | reverse complement strand
CCGCCGACCGAGAAAGACATTGGACTATGAGACACCGGGTGATCTGTTTTCAGCAGCCCTTGCCAATGGCATTTGAGCGTTGCACTTGAAATGCGAATGTAAGGCCGTCCGAAAAAATTTTTTCAGACGGCCTTTTATTTGGTTTTAAATCGTTAATTGTTCTAATAAGGCTTGCTTGAGTGCAAATTGTTTTTTCGGGTTATCCAAGTCTTCACAATACACGGTGAAGCTGTCTTCAATGCGCTCATCCAAGGTGGTGATTTTGGCGTAGCGCAGGCTGACGTTGTGGTTGAAGAACACATCGGCCATGTCAGCCAGCAAGTAAGCGCGGTTGACGGCCACCACTTCCACGGTAAACCAGCCCGGATAATCTTCTTCCTGTGTGATGGTGACGCGTGGTGGAATGGCCATATACAGGCTACGGCGGCTTAGGCGGTAATCGTAGTTTTGGTTTTCCAAAACCGTATAGCCGTGGATAAAGCTGTTTAATTCCGCTTCTAATGCGCTTTGGATATTCGGGTAATAATCTGGGTCGTGTTGCGACGGAATTTGCACAATAAAGGTGTCGAGAATGTAATTGTGTTCGGTGATGAACACGCGTGCGGCCAAAATGTCAAAGCCGTGACGGCTGAAAATGCGGCATAAGCGTGGGAAAAGCCGTGGGCCGTTGGGCATGAAAATCATCACTTGGAATGAATCGCTTTTCGGCAAAATGCGGCTGCGGATTAGCGGTGTTTCAAAATCGTGTACCAAATTGGCGGTGTGCCACAATACTTCGCGTGTTTGGTGGCGGATAAAATAAGTCGAACCCAATACTTTCCACAGTTTTTGCTGTTGCTTTTCCGGTGCGCCGGTGCGGGTAAGCAATGCGGTGGCTTTTTGTTGGCGACGGCTCAGCAGCATGGTAGTCGAATAGCTGTCACCGGCCAAATAGCGGCTGCTGGCGTGGAACAGGCTTTCTAATAAGCTGCTGCGCCATGTGTTCCAGAGCTTGGGGTTGGTACCGCGGATATCGGCGACGGTGAGTAGATACAGCGCGCACAAGCGTTCATAAGTTTGTACTTGCTCGCAAAACGTTCGGATGATTTCAGGATCTTGAATGTCTTCTTTTTGTGCAACGGTGGACATCAATAAATGATGCTCGACCAACCATGCGAGTAATTCACCTTCTTCTTGGGTAAGAAAATGGTCGTCTGAAAATTGTTTGGCATCTTCAATGCCTTGAATTGAGTGGTCGCCGCCGCGCCCTTTGGCAATATCATGGAAGAAAGCGGCCAAATAGAGAATGTCTTTTCTGTCGTAAGATTGCATCAGTGCAGAGGCAAAAGGATGCTCGTGACTGTGGTTATCTAAAGCCAAACGTCGCATATTGTGCACCACGGCTAAGATATGATCGTCCACCGGATAAACGTGGAATAAGTCATGCTGCATTAAGCCGACGATTTTTTCCCATGCTGGCAGATAATGGCCGAGCACGCCGTATAGATTTAAGAAACGCAAAACATGGGTCAGGCCGTTGCCATTGCGGAAAAAGCCGACAAAATAATGGCGGTTGGTCGGATTTTGGTAAAACTGGCGGTTCATTTTGCGCGTTGCCGCCCACCATGCCCGCAAGGTTTGCGGTTCGATGGCATTGATGTCGTTGTGGTTTTGCCAGATTTGGATAATTTTGAAAATGTTGGTCGGCTGTTTGGCAAAAATAGACTTGTCGCGGGCGGCAATTTGGTTGTTCACTTGCACATAATCATCATCGATGCGCAACGTCACCCGCATGGGGTCGGAATAAACACGGCCTTGCAGCATAGGAATCAAAATGCCGTTGAGCTGGTTAATGCTTTTTACCGCTCGGTAGAAATTGTGCATTAATTGTTCGGTTTTTTGGCGGTAGCTCTCGTTGACCCAGCCCATGTTTTCAGCCACTTGTGCTTGCAAGTCGAAAATCAGGCGGTCTTCTGCGCGTTTGGCGCATAAGTGCAAATGGATGCGGATGGTAGAAAGTTGCTTGTAGCCCTGCGTTAACATACAGGCTTCCAAGCGGGTCAGAATGCCTTCGCGAATCAGAGAAGAAGGGCGCGTGTTAAGCCCTTGAGCCTTGGCAAGCCAAAGCATGGTATGAATATCACGCAAGCCGCCGGCGCAGGTTTTGATATTGGGTTCCAATACTGCGCCCGAACCTTGTGATTTGGTGTGGCGCTGCTTCATTTCCAGCAGCTTGGCTTCAATAAAAGTGGATACATCACGCTGCTTGTTCATGCAGGTGATGGTACGCTGTGCCAAATCTTGGTCACCACATAAAAAACGCGCTTCCAAAAAAGCGGTGTCGCCGGTGATTTCATCTTCAATGCTTTCGCACAATTGACCCATGCTGCCGCTTTTAACCGAGGGCATAAGCTTCATGTCCCACAATGTCTGCACAAATTGGGTAATTTGTTCTTTATGGCTGTCTGAAATGTCTTCCGGCGATACAATCGCCAAATCAATATCGGAATAGGGATAAAGCTCATTGCGGCCATAGCCGCCGGTTGCCAGCAGACTCATGCCGCTGTCGGCCATGAAATGTTGCCAAAGCTGTTGCAAGAGTTTATCAACGGCAGCGCCATATTGGGCAAAAAAAGTCATGGGCTGGTTTTTGCGCAAAAAAGCGTCGATGGCCTGTTGTTTCTCCGTCAAAAAACATTCGCGCATGGTTTGGATATCGGCAAGCATGGTTTTTCCTTTGGGCAAAATCGTTTCAGACGGCCTATTGAGGGGCATGAGACATCAAATTCAATAATTGTTGCGGTGGCAACAGCAGTTGATAGGCGGATACGCCCAAAGCTGCAGCCATTTTTTCAATATTAGAAAGGGCAATATTCCAACGTTTGCGCTCTACTGCCGAAACGTAAGTCCGATCAAGGCCGCATTGGCGGGCAAGCTCTTCTTGCGACCAGCCTTTATTGACGCGAAACAGCCGCATGTTATAAGCAAGTACGGCGCGTAAGTCGTTTTCATCGGGCAATTCGGTGGGTGGTGTGAGTTTGTTGCTCATGGTTGTCCTTTGTATTTGTTATCACGGATTTTACTTCACATTTTCACAGAATAAAAGCCAAAAAAAAAAGGGGTGGCAAACATGGCCACACCCAAACACACACACATCAAGAGGAAAGAGATAAAAGGTAATGAAAGCAAGTGGCTTCGGCGTTTCGGCCTCTGCCTGAATTCAATGAGTGAATTATAGATGAAAATTATTTTTCGGTTTTGATTCAAATCAAGTTCGCCTTTCTTTTCTCATAAAAGCGGTTTGAAAAAGAATTTCCCTATTTAAATGCAAATAAAATGAAATATTAAAGAAATTTAGTAGGGAATAAATTCAAAATATTGGCATTTTATTTGGAAAGTTATTTATTCATTGAGTGAAAATACTTTCTATGATTTTCGATAAGGTGCTGTATTTCAGGCGGCCTGCGTGAAAGCATCCGAATAAAATGCATCTTTAGGCAAGCTGCATTCGGTAGTGAATAAAGAAAAGGCATGCTCAATCATGGCCGGTGCGCCGCAGGCATAGACTTCGTATGCGCTTAAATCTGGATAATCGCGTGCAGTAATATCTTGCACATGGCCGCAATCACCTTGCCAATCAGGTGTTGGCGCACTCAATACTGGCGTAAAACGCGAATGGTTCAGACGGCCTAAATAGTCTTGTGCTTCGCTTAAGGCATACAAATCTTGTATTTCTCGCGCACCCCAATATAAATGCACGGCGCGATTGCTTTGCTGGCGGATAAGTTCGGCCAACATGCTGCGTACCGGCGCAAAGCCGGTGCCGGTGGCTAAGAAAATAATCGGTTTGTTGCTTTCTTTTTGTAGGCCAAATGTGCCCAGCGGACCTTTGATGCGCACGATGCCTTTTTCTTTTAAGACAGGCGGTTGCTTGAAAATCATATTGCTGCACACGCCATCGTTACGGTGGCGGATATGTAGCTCGATAAAGCCGTTTTGGTCGGGTGCATTGGCAATGGAATAGCTGCGGACAATATTGCCGGGAAGCAGCAAATCAATGTATTGTCCGGCCGAAAACGAGAAAGCAGACGTTTTGGGCAGACCCAAGCGCAGGATGGCGACATTATGCTGAATGCGGATGTGTTCAATGCGGGCGGGTAAGGTTTTGACCTTTTGCGCGTGGGGATTGTAGCCATCGATATGAATGCTGAGATCGCTTTGTGCGGTGGTGCAACAAAGCAAAATTTTACCCTGTGCTTTTTCTTGGGCTGATAGGGCTTTTGCCGAATGCTCGCTCATGGTCATTTCGCCGCTGATTAAATCGGCTTTGCATTGGCCGCAAATGCCGTTTTTGCAGGAGTGCGGTAGATTGAGATTTTGGCGTGTGGCAGCGTTTAAGACGGTTTCATGGGAAGAAACATGGAAACGGGTTTCTTCACCAAGGGTAACGGTATGGCTCATGGTGTATTTCATCATTAAGGCCGTCTGAAAGTGTTTTTCAGACGGCCTGAGTTTATCTAAAAGTCAGATTGGGCGAGGTTTCAAGCCAGTTTGGCTTTAATCAGATCCTGAACTTGTGCCGGATTGGCTTTGCCTTTGCTGGCTTTCATCACTTGGCCGACGATGGCATTTAAGGCTTTTTCGTTGCCGGATTTAAATTGCTCAATCGCTTTGGCATTGTTGGCCAACACTTCATCCACCATCGCTTCAATCGCGCCGGTATCAGTGATTTGCACCAAACCGTGTTTTTCAATGATTTGCTCGATTGTTGCTTCAGGCTCTGCCCACATCGCTTCAAAGGCTTTTTTCGCTAATTTGCTGCTTAAAGTGCCGTCTGAAATTTTCGCCACTAAGCTGGCCAAGCGCGTTGCGCTGATTGGGCTGTCGGCCAATTCCAAGCCTGCCTTGTTTAACGTAGCGGCTAATTCGCCGTTCATCCAGTTGGCGACCAACTTGCCTTGTGCTTTATCGCTTGCCGCTGATTCAAAATAAGCAGCTTGGTTGCGCGAAGCAGTCAGCAAACGGGCATCATATTCACTCACACCGTATTCCGCCACAAAACGCGCGGCCATTTCAGGCGGCAATTCCGGCATGTCTTCTTTGGCTTTTTGCAATTGGTCGTCTGAAATGATGATTGGTAACAAATCAGGATCAGGGAAGTAGCGGTAGTCGTGGGCATCTTCTTTCAAACGCATCACGCGGGTTTCGCCTTTTTCCGGATCAAACAGCATGGTTGCTTGCTGAACCTTGCCCCCGTCTTCGATGATTTCGATTTGCGCTCCCACTTCGTAATTAATAGCAGCTTCCAAAAAGCGGAATGAATTCAGGTTTTTAATTTCACGGCGCGTACCGAACTCGGCTTGGCCTTTCGGGCGCACAGATACGTTGGCATCGACACGGAACGAGCCTTCCGCCATATTGCCATCGCAAATATCCAGCCAAGTCACTAAGCTATGCAAGGCTTTGGCATAGGCCACGGCTTCGGCAGCCGAACGCATTTCCGGCTCGGAAACCACTTCCAACAAAGGTGTGCCGGCGCGGTTTAAGTCGATACCGGTGGCGCCGTTCAAGCCCTCGTGCACCGACTTGCCCGCATCTTCTTCCATGTGCGCGCGGGTGACGTTGATGGTTTTCACTTCATCGCCGACCACGATTTCCAATTTGCCGTGTTCCACAATCGGCAAATCCAGTTGGCTGATTTGATAACCTTTCGGCAAATCAGGGTAGAAATAGTTTTTGCGGTCGAACACATTTTTCTGATTGATTTTCGCATCCAAGGCCAAGCCCAGCTTAATCGCTTTGGCCACGGCTTCACGGTTCATCACCGGCAATACACCCGGCAACGCACATTCCACCACACTAGCGTGGGCATTCGGCTCGGCGCCGAAAGAAGTGGACGCGCCGCTGAAAATTTTCGATTTTGTGTTTAATTGGACGTGGATTTCCAGTCCGATTACGGTTTCCCAAGTCATAAGGGGTCTTTCTTTATGAATCATCAATTGAAATCTAGCTAAATCGGATTTGCAGATTTAGTTTAAGGAAATATCTGCCGTTTTGTTCATAAATATCACCAAAGTGATGGCGTGAAGAACTCGGTGTTTCAAACTTTGTATTTAAAAACAGATAATCTTCAAATTGGTTATGGCTGTACAGGTGATAGCAGACAATCTCGCCATCTTGGCGAACAACTAAATATCCGCCTGTAGCATCATATTTACCGTGCCATATTTCGGCAGGACGCATACCGAGTGCCGCCCCACACAATAGGCGCTTGATTTTGTATTCGTAAAATTGGTGGTTGTTGGAATAATCGTAACCGTTTGGATCTTTTGTACAAACTCGAGCAGATAAGTCTGCTGTAGAAACAGCGTTACCCGAGTAATATTGGTACAGCATTTCGGCTAAAATCTCCGGCAGTTTACTGTCAATCAACACCAAGTTATTAGCAAGGGGCTTAGGAAGCAAAAATATTAAATTGGGTTATTTCGAAGCATCTTCATTAATATTTTACCTAAATCTTCATGCCGGTGGTTAAACCTAAACTCCGT
>NZ_PDBT02000097.1:0-6607 GCF_002551535.2 Neisseria sp. N95_16 | reverse complement strand
AAACGGAGTTTAGGTTTAACCACCGGCATGAAGATTTAGGTAAAATATTAATGAAGATGCTTCGAAATAACCCAATTTAATATTTTTGCTTCCTAAGCCTCTTATTAAATTTGATATTAGCGTAAATTTTGAAATTTACTGCCAAGCAAATCACGATTGGATTTTGGATAAATTTATTTAATTTATACATTCATTTAATCTGAATCTTTATTTTATTCGGATAAACTCTCTCCAATCGATCCGATTTTCCATCCCTCATTTCCAAACCAAAGCCGTGAAACTGTTGCATTTTCGACACTTCTATATAAAGTTGACTGCGGATCAATCAATTTCAATATTCCTGTAATCGCCATACCATGCGACACCAGCAAAACTTTGCCATCGATGGGTGACTGTTGGCGCAAAATATCCAAGCCTTTTTTCAGACGACCCATAAATTGGGCTTCATTTTCAGCCAAACCCAACGGATCTAATTCGCTCACAGTTTCGGCCAGCAGATGATGCTTGCCGGTTCGGTAGGCTTCGAGCCAGGTTTCTATCGATGGAAAACCGCGATGCTGCGCGATCAGGCCATGCACGTTTTGCACCAAGTCGCCCTCAAAGCCGCCGAAACAATATTCGCGCACTTCTTCAATTACGCCTAAAGGCAAATCGGCTTGGTCTTTGGCTTCTAAAATAATTTTCGCGGTATCCGCGGCACGTGGGCTGACGCTGCAAAACGCGGCATCGAAATCGACCTTGCCTTGCAATGCCCGTCCTAATGCGCGGGCAACTTCTTTGCCTTCCGGCAGCAAGGGCGAATCGCTCCAGCCTTGTAAGCGGCCGACTTTATTGAAAACAGTTTTGCCGTGGCGCACCAAATATACTTCTAAAGCCATGTTTTATCCTTTCAGCCTAATGTTGATTTTCAGACGGCCTGAGACCTTTATGCCGTCTGAAATAAAAAACCCTGCTTTGTTAAGCAGGGTTTTATGATAAATCGTTTATGCGCCGTTTTTCAAAATTTTTCGAATAGCGGCCAGTTGGCGGCGGCTGACGGCAAGCGGTTTTTCTACGTCAAGCACTCGGGCGCCCCATGTCGCATTGTTTTCGTCTTCTTCATCGTCTAAGCGAATCAGGCACTCCAAGGTATGGCGGAACACCAAGGCGTTTCGGTGAATACGGATGACTTTTTCCCCCAGCAATTCTTCCCAATACACCAAAGTTTTCGGTAGCTCGTAGCTTTGGCCGTCTCCGGTAAACAAAAATACGGTTTTGTGTTCGGCCAACAAATAGCGCACCTGCTGCCAAGGGATTTCCACCATACGGTTGCGGTTTAACACTTTGAAATGGGTGAAATCGTCTGCTTTTTCCTGATATTTTTCGCTCACGCGCTCTAACGTGGTTTGCAAGCGTGACATTTTCATTGGCTTGAGCAGGTAATCTACTGCAGCCAATTCAAAAGCACGCAAAGCATGCTCTTCGTAAGCGGTGGTGAAAATCACTTCCGGCTGGCGTTTGGCCACGCGCTTGATGCGTTCGACCAGTTCCAAACCGGTGATTTCCGGCAAACCGATATCGGCGAACACAACGTCCGCTTCATGCACGCTCAACCAATCCAATGCAGGCTGCGCATGATGAAATGTTTTCAGCAGCACAACATTGCATTCTTCTAATAAAACCCGTAAGCGCTCAGCGGCTAGCATTTCATCTTCTACAATAATAGCACTTGGCATATTCTGGCATTCTTTAAATGTCTAATTTGGCATTATTGACAGTTTTTCTTAGAATACAAATCTGTCAAAAATGCTTGACGTTCTTTGGCGGCAGTAATTGCTTCTTCGGTATTTGAGTATGTGCCAAGTAGGGCTGGCCAGAAAAATACTGCTGCTGCAACATTTTTGCCAGTTACTTTGCGTTCGGCACGTGCTTTCTTCTCAAATTCCTCAGCTTCAGCAATTTCGCTCTTGATTTGACTGCAGGTCAGCTCGTTGTCTGTAATTTTTTTGGTTTGAACCACGTGTGGCGTTGCACAAGCTTGTAATAACAACGCCAATGCGCCCAATGTAGCAATAGCTTTTAACTTCATATATACTCCGATTATTTTAATGGTTAACGATATTTCAGACGGCCTGGCAATCAAGCCGAAAGAATCTGAGTCTGTGTGGCATGAAAAAATACACTTTTTTCATAACAATCCATGATTGAATAGCTTGGCGCAAGCCCCCACCATTCAACCCCCGTTTGGATTAACCCACTATATTAAAGGATTTCAGTTTAAGAAACATATCTTGGCCAACTTACTTACAAACTTTAACAAAAACGAAGTAACCAAAAGCCGAAATTGTCGCATCTATACCAACTCATTCGGTGCATATCGCTTGCTGCGGCACACGGCCGATTTGCCAATGTGCCACCGCCCAATCGAGCAAATCGCGCGGACGGTCAATTTGCGGCGCAGGCGGCAGATTCAGATAAGCCGAAACCTGCCGTAACAATAACTCGACTTGCGAATCATCCAGCGCTGGCGCAAGTGTTTGTTTAGACCATTTTTGCCCCGATTGGTTCACCAAAAGCGGCAGATGTACATAGCTCGTTTGCATAAACCCAAGAGAAGATTGCAAAAAAATTTGTCGCGGCGTAGACACCAGCAAATCCTGCCCGCGCACAATATGCGTGATGCCCTGCTCGGCATCGTCCACGACCACTGCCAATTGATACGCCCAAAAACCGTCTGCACGCAGCAGCACAAAATCGCCGATGTCGCTGGCCAAATTCTGCGCATAATGGCCGACAATCGCATCATCAAAACCAATCACTTCATCCGGCACACGAATGCGCCACGCCGGTGGTTTACCGTTTTCAGACGGCCTGTGTTCAGGCACACGGCAGCGGCCGTTGTACACAAACCCATCCGCCCCCATGCCCGCTGCCGCCTGCCAATCCTTGCGGCTGCAATAACACGGATACACCAAGCCCTTGTCTTTCAGACGGCCTAAAGCGTCTTCATATAAATGATGGCGGCGGCTTTGGTAGGCCACTTCGCCGTCCCACTCAAAGCCAAAAGCTTCCAGCGTGCGCAAAATATGGTCGGCGGCACCGGCCATCTCACGCGGCGGATCCAAATCTTCCATGCGCACCAACCACTTGCCGCCGTGCGCACGGGCATCGGCATACGAAGCCAGCGCCGTCAGCAGCGAGCCGATGTGCAGCAAACCCGTCGGGCTGGGGGCAAAACGTCCTACATACATAGCGCAAACCGTTCCATCTGATGGTTAACCAAACCGCTTGCATACCGAATCTTTCAGACGGCCTCAAGCATGTTCAAAAGCGATATTATAAGTCAAGCAATGCTATAATGCCGTCTGAAAAAACTGTAAAGCACCCACCATGCAAGCCGATTTTAACCGCCCTGTGTTGGCCATCGACACCAGCACTTCCTACCTCTCGCTCGCCCTACGCCACCGCGATCAAACCCATGTCTATCATGAAGCGGTCGGCACCAAGCAATCCGAGCTGATTTTGCCGCAAATCGGCGTGTTGTTTGCCGAAGCGAGCATCAGCGCCGCCGATTTGGGCGCGATTGTGTATGCACAAGGCCCGGGCGCGTTCACCGGCTTGCGCATCGGCACCGGCGTGGCGCAAGGTTTGGCGACACCGTTTGCCACGCCCTTAATCGGCGTACCTTGTTTAGATGCCGTGGCCTACCAGCGCCCCGACCGCCCTTGCGTGTTGGCGGCCACCGATGCGCGCATGGGTGAAGTGTTTTACGCTTGGTTCGATACCGCCAGCCACCGCCGCTTGAGCGATTATCAAGTCGGCAAAGCCGCAGAAATCACCGCACCCGACGGCATGACGTGTTCAGACGGCATCGGCAATGCGTTTGCGTTGACCGACCAACCGCCGTTTGACGGTGAAGCCGATATGCCGACCGCTGCCGATTACCTGAACTTAGCCGCGACCGGCCGCTATCCGGCCACCGATGCGGCGCAGGCGGAATTGCTGTATGTGCGCAATAAAATTGCCCTAACAGCGAAAGAACAAGCCGAACGAAAAGGCCAAGCATGATTCGCTCGGCAACTTCGGCAGATTGTGCTATTTTGGCAAAAATTGACGCACTCAGCAATCCGTCGCCATGGTCGGCCAAACAATTTGAATCGGCCATTGAAAGCCGCACGGAAACGGTTTTGGTGAGCGAAACCGACGGCTGCATCAGCGGCTTTATCGTGTGGCAAAGCGTGTGCGACGAATCGGAACTGCACCTGATTGCCACCGCGCCCGAATTCCGCCGCCAAGGCATTGCCGCCGCCTTATTAGCGCAATGGTTCCAGACGGTCTCTGCGCAAAACATCACGCGTTTGTTTTTGGAAGTGCGCGACAGTAACCAAGCGGCGCAAACGCTTTACCGCAAATACGGTTTTGCCGAATGCGGCCGCCGCCGAGATTATTATTCCCTGCCCGATGGCCGCCGCGAAGATGCGGTGTTGATGGACAAGGCCGTCTGAAACGACGGCATATTTTGAAACGATTCCTATGTTAAGCAGCCGCTATTTACATTTGCACGAAGCGCTGGGATTGGGGCCGATGTGGCTCAATCAGCAAGCGCGCGTCAGGCCGTCTGAAACGGCCGGCGGCAACGTGCGCTCTTTGCCGAATGCCCGAGCGCAAGCGGCTGCGCAACCGATTGCGGAAGCCGTGCGCTCGCTCTCACCTGCCGCCCATCACGCCCGCTTAGCTGCGGCGGCCTTGGTGAACGAAAAGAAACATGCGCCGATAGCGCCACCCGCTGCCACACCGGCACAACTGCGTGCCAATGTCGAAAATCCCGCCGAAAGCCCTACGGCTCAAGAAAACCAAACCCTTGTTTCAGACGGCCTACCGCCTTTACAAATTGATGTAAGGCCGTCTGAAATCATGGTTGTCAGCATTTGTCCTTCTACGGAAGACAGCGCCGCCAATCAACTGTTCAGCGGCAGCGTGGGCGTGTTGCTCGACAATATGCTGGCCGCGATTGACTTGCAGCCGCAACAGGCGCACAAAACCTGCTGGGTAAAATCCGCCCCCATCAGCAACGCCAACCCAAGCGATGCGCAAATTGAAGCGGCGGCCGATGAATTGGCCAAGGAATTGGCGCAATCGCAAGCCAAAGCGGTATTGTTTTTGGGGCAAATTTTTGAACACGAGAACCAACGCACGCTCATGCAAACCGTGTGCGGCGAGCGGCCTTATTTTGTGATCCCCCATCCGGCACGCTTATTGCGCCAAACCCATTTAAAAGCGCAGGCATGGGCGGAATTGAAAAAACTCAAACGCTTATTACACGCTTAAATATAAAAAGGCCCTTACATTCGCCTAACAAGTGCAATTTCCAATAACAGAAAAGGCTGTCTGAAAGCAATACTTTCAGACAGCCTTTTCATGCCAAAACATCAACTATTCACGGCGCAATGATTTATCCGTCCACCATTCTTCGCCGACAAAACCATCGGCATAGCGCTCGCCCATTTTCGGCACATCCAACGCCAAGCCATGTTCTTTGGCACTTTTCACTGCATTATCAATCGATTCATACCACGGATTGCGCCCTAAGCTGAACACTCCCCAATGCATCGGCACCATCTTTTTCGCCTTCAAATCCAACGCCGCCTGCACCGACTCATGGGCGAACATATGCGTTTTCGGCCAGCCGGCATTGGCCGCATCGATTTCGATAAACGCAAGGTCGAAGCCGCCGTATTTTTGGCCGATGTCACTAAAATGCTGCGCATAGCCTGTATCCCCACTCCAATACAACCGCCTGCTGCCCTCAAGGACAAACGATGCCCATAAGGTTTTATTGCGGTCATTCGTCCAGCGTGAAGAATAATGCTGCGTTGGTTCTGCAATCAGCTTGATATCGCCGACCATCGTGTCATCACCCCAACCCAATTCGGTAATCTTTTCAGACGGCACACCCCAAGATTCTAATCGTGCGCCCACGCCCAACGGCACCACAAACCGCTTGGCCTTATCCGCCAAATAACGCATGGTCGCCGCTTCCAAATGGTCGTAATGATCGTGCGAAATCAGCACCACATCAATTTCAGGCAAATCCTTGCGCTGAATCGGCGCTTCTTGGAAACGCGGCGCAACCAAAGGCGCATTCAGCGGATTGGCATTATCCAACACAGGGTCGATTAAGAAACGCTGCCCGTCCAATTCTAAAATTGCCGAAGCGTGCCCCAGCCAATAATAAGCAAATTGTTCAGGCCGTCTGAAACTGGTTTTGTCCAACATCACCATCGGCAAACGCCCTTTCGGCGTGTAACCATCATGGAGCACAAACCCACCCTGCCCGGTAGCTCGCTCGGGGTAATACGGTAAATCTTCGGTATAAAGGTTCACGAATTGACCGTTTTTATAATATGGCAAATCGGTAAAACGACGCTCATCGGGCAATGCGCCGATGTTGCGGTAGAGCATGATGCCCAAAATGGCCGCAATCAACAGCAGCACCAGCAATATCGCAATAATAAATTTTAAAATTTTTCTAGGGCGTGTCCTCAATTTAACTTAGCATGAATAATAGAGCAAGCCAAGTAAAGCATCGATTTAAAATTACGAGCTAATTTCTCATAGCGAGTAGCAA
>NZ_PDBT02000096.1:0-6802 GCF_002551535.2 Neisseria sp. N95_16 | reverse complement strand
CTGTTGTGCTTTTCGGTAACAGTAGGTTCCGTTGACGGAATGCCGTCTGATTTCCCGACTGACGGTGGCGGGATGACAACCGATGTTCTGTGCGATTTGGTTTAGGGGTAGGTTGCGGTAATGTCTGGAAATGTAGTATCTTTGGTGTGAGGTCAGTTGTGTGTAGGCCATATTGCAATCTTTCTTGTCAGGAAAGGCAGTATACTACCGCATACTGGCCTTTTCTGTTATTGGAAATTGCACTTGTTAGGCGAATGTAAGGGCGTATTGCTTCGGCGGTGTCGCTTTTAAGTGCATCAGCTAAGGCGAATGCACCGATGGGACGGTCGTCAACCGATACGGCCACCAAGCTGGCAATTGGCCATACGCCCTCTAAATCGGTCGGCAAGGTCAAATTGGCGTAATCGGTTTTGCCGACTTTCACCAAACCCAAACCGCTGATTTCGGCGGAAATGCCCGCGCCGACTGCCGTTTGCGTCTGACTGCTTGGCGGTAAATCCAAATTGCGCGCTAAGGCAGCCGAAACAATCGCGTTGGCAAGCGGATGAGTGGCGTTTTGCTCGACGGCTGCGGCAATACGGAACAAATCGTCTTTGCCAAAACCGCTATCCGGCACCAGATAAACCGCAGCCACTTGCGGACGGCCTTCGGTAAGCGTGCCAGTTTTATCGAGCACCACGGCGTTGACATGCGCCGATTCTTCCATCGAAGCCGCGTCTTTAAACCAAATGCCGTGTTTCACCGCTTTGCCCATGCCGACCATAATCGCCGCCGGTGTGGCTAAGCCCAGCGCGCACGGGCAGGCAATCACCAGCACCGCCACGGCATGCATCAAGCCGGCTTGCCAATCGCCTTTGATGCCCCAAGTGAGCGCGAACGTGAGCAGCGAAATGCCGACCACCACCGGCACAAACACCGCCGCCGCTTTATCGGCCATGCGTGAAATCGGCGCTTTGCTGCCTTGCGCTTCGGAAAGCGCGTTCATCATGTCGCCCAGCAAAGTGTGGCTGCCCAATTGGGTGGTGCGGTAAATCAAGCTGCCTTCAGTCACCAGCGCACCAGCTAAAACTTTGCTGCCTTGCTGTTTCATTTCAGGATTGGATTCGCCGGTTAAGTGGCTTTCGTCTGTCCAGCCGCTGCCGCT
Source organism: Neisseria sp. N95_16 (assembly GCF_002551535.2). Classification (NCBI taxonomy): domain Bacteria; kingdom Pseudomonadati; phylum Pseudomonadota; class Betaproteobacteria; order Neisseriales; family Neisseriaceae; genus Neisseria; species Neisseria sp. N95_16. The sequence goes on along the minus strand of NZ_PDBT02000096.1, from coordinate 5,658 downwards.
TTCGACCACGCCGTCAGCGGCAATGCGTTCACCGTGATTGGCACGCAGCATATCGCCGGTTTGCACTTGGTCTAACGGCAGCGACTGCCATGCGCCGTCGCGCTGCACATTGACTTTGCTCGGTGTGAGTTTCAGCATCAGCGATAAGCTGTTCAGGCTGGATTTTTTGGTGCGGTGTTCCAAAAATTTGCCCAGCGACACAAAGCCAATCACCATTACGCTTGCTTCAAAATACACATGCGCCATGCCGTCGTGCCCCATGCCGCGGTGGTGGAACATCATATACACCGAATAAAGATAAATCGACGCCGTGCCGATGGTGACCAGCACATCCATATTGGCCAAGCCGCCTTTGATTGAAGCCCACGCGCTTTTGTAAAACGGAATCGCCAACCAAAGCTGCACAATGCTGGCCAAAGCAAATTGCCATAGGGCGGGCATCATCCAATCGTGGCGGCCAATCATCATGCCTGCCATGCCGATGAGAAACGGCACATTAATCGCCAGCAGCAGCCACAAACGCCAGCCGATATGCACCGGTTCATCGCTGTCGGCTTTAGGCAGCGTATCGGTTTTTTCTTGCGCGCCGAAACCGGTTTTTTCGATAATTCGGGTGATGTCGGCTATTGAGCTGCGGCTGTCGTCAAACACGACTTGCGCTTCTTCGCTGGCAAAATTCACACCCGCACTTTCGATAAAGTCTTTTTTGTTTAATACTTTTTCAATGCGTGAGGCGCAAGCTTGACAGGTCATACCTTCGATTTGGAAGCGGACTTTTTGTTTCATTTTCGTTGTCCAGTCAATGATGAGATAAAGAAAGCTTAAACCTTAATGGATGGTTAAAGTCAAGTATTCTTAAAAATCAAGGCCGTCTGAAAATTTTGCTTTCAGACGGCACCGAGACCTTTGCAAAACCCCAGATTTGAGTGCAGTTCGAAGTTAGAGTAGCGCAGAAAGCGAAGACATATCACAAAGATAGGCAAGCTTTCGAGCAGCGCATAGCGAAGAAATGTGCCAAAGATGGGGATTTTGCAAAGGTTTCGGCCTTGATATTGTGATCAACGTGAAGCATCAAAGCCGCCGTCTTCAATCGCTTCGACTAACGCATCAGCATTGGTTTTGGCAGCATCGAATTCAATTACGGCATTTTTGTTTTCCAAGCTTACTTCGGCTTTGGTAACGCCATCGGTGTTTTCCAAAATACGGGTGACGCTCTTCACGCAGCCGCCGCAGGTCATGCCTTCTACATTTAAGGTAATGGTTTCCATGATTTCTTCCTTTCGTTCGTGGGTTGGATAACTTAAATATAATATAAACCTTAACGCTAGGTTAGGGTCAAGTATTTTTTCAGACGGCCTCTTTATTCTTAAAGGCCGTCTGAAACATTTGAAATCAAATGAAATGTAGTCTATTGTTATCGTTTTAATTATTGCGCGAACGGAGTAGAATAACGCCCCTGTTTTAATCGGGAAGAGTAAGATTATGTCGGCGGCAAAAGAGAAAAAACAATGGCTGAGTGTATTAGCCTTGGCGGTGGGGGCGTTTATTTTCAACACCACTGAATTTATTCCGATTGCGCTGTTGAGCGACATCGGCCAAACCTTTGGCATGGCTTCAACCGAAGTCGGCATTATGCTGACGGTGTATGCGTGGATTGTGGCGTTGTTGTCGCTGCCGCTGATGTTGGCGACGAAAAATTTCGAGCGCCGCGAGCTTTTGTTGATTTTATTTGCCGTGTTTGTGGGCGGACATGTGTTGTCGTTTTTCGCTTGGAATTTCGGCGTGTTGTTGGCCAGCCGGATTTGTATTGCTTTAACACACGCGGTGTTTTGGTCGATTACGGCATCTTTGGCCGTGCGGGTTGCGCCACAAGGTAAAAGCACGCAAGCACTGGGTTTGTTGAGTACCGGCACGGTGATGGCGATGGTGATGGGTATTCCGCTGGGGCGCGTAATTGGGCAGTTTTATTCTTGGCAAATCAGCTTCTTGCTGATAGGCATTTGCGCGGCAGTAGTGATGATTGTGCTGGCGAAAAACTTGCCCTTGCTGCCGAGTGTGAATTCCGGTTCATTGAGCAGCTTGCCGTTGCTGGTGAAACGCAAAAATCTGATGTTGCTGTATGGCTTTACCATTCTGATTATTACCGCGCATTTTACCGCGTATAGCTACATCGAGCCGTTTGTGCTGCAAATCGGCGGCTTTAAGCCGGAGCAGGTAACGATTGTGCTGGGCTTGTATGGTGCGGCCGGCTTTGTGGCTTCGTTTGTGTTCGGCAAATGGTTTGCCAAGTTTCCGCGCCAATTCTTTATCGGCGCAGCGGCCTTGGTGGTATTGATGACGGCCTTGCTGTGGCCGTTGGTTGGTTCGGCATGGGCGGTTTATGCGCTGTGTTTTGTGTGGGGCATTGCCATCAGCGTGGTCAGCCTGTCGATGATTGCCAAAGTGTTGAACTTTGCTTCGGATGCCACCGATGTTGCCACCTCGATTTATTCGGGTCTGTATAACGTGGGTATCGGCGGCGGTGCGCTGTTGGGGCATTATGTGACTGTTGGTCTAGGCTTGGGCAGCATTGGTTTTGTCGGTGCGGGCACGGCATTGTTGGCAGTGGTGCTGGCTTATGTGTTGATTAAAAGCGATGATTTTATGAATAAATCGGTTTAAAAAACACATAAAAAGGCCGTCTGAAACGTAATATTTCAGACGGCCTTTGTTTATATCTGCTCGAGACCTTTGTAAAATCCCCATCTTTGGCACATTTCTTCGTTATGCGCTGCTCGAAAGCTTGTCTATCTTTGTGATATGTCTGCGCTTTCTGCGCTGCTCTAACTTCGAACTGCACTCAAATCTGGGGTTTTGCAAAGGTCTCTGCTTGTTTATTCAGCTTTCAAACCGGCAATACATTGCTGATCGCGGGCTTCAAAAGCAGCGGCACCACCGAGCAACTCAAGCTGCTCTTGTGCGCTGATTTTGCTGAACAATTGAATTTGCTTTTCAGTCAATTTTTCCAAAGGCTCGTCCCACATGCACACGCAGTAATCACCGATGACTTGCTCTCCTTTGCCTTCCAAGCCGCGTGCTTTCAAATCAGTCTGCCATTTGTCGGCAAACGGAATGTTTTTCACACACGATTCGATAATGGCTTGTTTGGCTTTTGGCTTCGACAAGGCACATTGCGACAAAAAGAAAAAGCTCACCAGCAAGGCCATGATAATCCACGCCCAAATGCGGATGGTGCGGATTTTGGCCTTGGCTTTTTTGGTTTTCGCCGCTTGTTCTTCAGGGGTTAACGGTTGCTCAGCCATACAGACTTTCCATACGGATCATGGTAATCGGTGTTTCCACGCAATCCAATTGCTCGATGGCGGCAATGGCTAATTTGATGTTTTTCTCAACTGTGCTGTGGGTCAGAATCACGATTTCAGCAGTGGTTTTGTTAATCACGCCTTTTTGAATCAAAGCTTCGATAGACACGCCTTGTTCGGCCAATAGGTTGGCAATTTTACCCAATGTGCCCGGTTCGTCTTTGGCTTGCACGCGCAGATAGTAGCTGCTGGTGATTTCGTCCATCGGCAGAATGGTTTGTGCTTTTACGCCTTCAGGTTGGAAGGCCAAATGCGGTACGCGATTCGCCGCATCGGCACCAATCATACGGCAGATGTCGATAATGTCGGCAACCACAGCGCTGGCAGTCGGCAATGCGCCGGCACCTGCGCCGTAATATAAGGTTTCGCCCACCATATCGGCATTCACGCGCACGGCATTCATCACGCCATTCACGTTGGCCAATAGACGGCTTTCCGGAATCAGGGTTGGGTGCACGCGCAATTCGATGCCTTTATCGGTTTTGCGGGTGATGCCCAATAATTTGATGCGGTATCCCAATTCTTCCGCGTATTTGATGTCGCGGCTATCGAGTTTGCTGATACCTTCCAAATAGCAGCCGCTGAAATCAACCGGTGTGCCGAACGCCAATGCGCTCATGATGGTGATTTTGTGGCCGGCATCGTGGCCTTCGATGTCGAAAGTCGGGTCGGCTTCGGCGTAACCCAAGGCTTGCGCTTCTTTCAATACATCGGTAAACGCGCTGCCTTTTTCGCGCATTTCGCTCAAGATGAAGTTGCTGGTGCCGTTGATGATACCGGCGATGGATTTGATGTTGTTGGCGGCTAAGCCCTCGCGCAGGGCTTTGATAATCGGGATACCGCCGGCTACGGCTGCTTCAAATTGCACCATCACGTTTTTCGATTCGGCCAACGGGAAAATTTCGTTGCCGTATTCGGCCAGCAGTTTTTTATTGGCGGTCACAACGTGTTTGCCGTTTTCAAGCGCTTTCAAAACGGCATCTTTAGCAATGCCGGTGCCGCCGAACAATTCAACGACCACATCCACGTCATCACGTTGTACCAACTCAAAAGGATCTTGCACAAAAGCCGCATTCGGCGCAATTTCGGCTGCTTTTTCGGCGCTTCTGTCGCACACGGCTGAAATGTTCACGTTGCGACCCAAACGGCGGCTGATTTCCGCGGCGTTTTCCTGCAAAACGGTTGCGGTGCCGCCGCCTACCGTACCTAAACCTAAAAGACCGATGTTCACTGGCTTCATTGTGTCTCCTTGTTGAGCCGAAATTTTCAATAGCGTAAACTGTCGCACACAGAATGCAGCCTTGAAATCAAGCAGGCGCGGTGCGGACGTCAAATTTGCTAATCCTACCCGAAATTGCCTGTTTTTGCACCTTTTTTAAAGAAGTTCCGCAGTAGAATAAAATAATGTCATGGCTGATTTTGTAGAATGAATCATGTCGTCTGAAAGGCAATTTAAACCGATTAGATGAAATTCAGGTTAAAAGACCATCAAAAATGGCTAAAAATCGAAGGACAACAACATCATGCTGATTGAAGAAAACACCGCAAAAGCACCCACTGCCATCACCGCATACCGTCATGGTGTGATTGAAGCAGGTGGGAAGATATGGACGCAACCGATTGTTTTAAAATCAGATACCATTATCTTAATGGTAGACAAAAGGCCGTCTGAATTACACCTCAGCGATTTCTTTCAGACGGCCTCAGAAGAAGATTTGCCAGAAGTGATTATTGTCGGCACCGGTGAAAAACAAGAATTTATCCATCCGAAAATTATCGCTGAAGCAGCATCGCGTGGTGTCGGATTAGAGTGTATGAATACCGCCTCGGCTTGCCGCACGCTGGTGTTGTTGCAAGGCGAAGGCCGCAGCGTGTGGGCGTGGTTGTGGCCGTGAATATATCTAAAAGGCCCTTACATTCGCCTAACAAGTGCAATTTCCAATAACAGAAAAGGCCAGTATGCGGTAGTATACTGCCTTTCCTGACAAGAAAGATTGCAATATGGCCTACACACAACTGACCTCACACCAAAGATACTACATTTCCAGACATTACCGCAACCTACCCCTAAACCAAATCGCACAGAACATCGGTTGTCATCCCGCCACCGTCAGTCGGGAAATCAGACGGCATTCCGTCAACGGAACCTACTGTTACCGAAAAGCACAACAGCAAAGCGAAGTTAAAAAGAAAAACAAAGGGGCTTAGGAAGCAAAAATATTAAATTGGGTTATTTCGAAGCATCTTCATTAATATTTTACCTAAATCTTCATGCCGGTGGTTAAACCTAAACTCC
>NZ_PDBT02000095.1:0-6880 GCF_002551535.2 Neisseria sp. N95_16 | reverse complement strand
CTGTTGTGCTTTTCGGTAACAGTAGGTTCCGTTGACGGAATGCCGTCTGATTTCCCGACTGACGGTGGCGGGATGACAACCGATGTTCTGTGCGATTTGGTTTAGGGGTAGGTTGCGGTAATGTCTGGAAATGTAGTATCTTTGGTGTGAGGTCAGTTGTGTGTAGGCCATATTGCAATCTTTCTTGTCAGGAAAGGCAGTATACTACCGCATACTGGCCTTTTCTGTTATTGGAAATTGCACTTGTTAGGCGAATGTAAGGGCCTTTTTGCTGCATTTGAAATGTTAACGGGCTTAATCTTCCAGTGTCATAGCCAAAACAGTTTGCTCTTGTTTGGCTCGGAAATCGGCCAGCTTTTGCGCCAATTCAGCGTTTTCATTCGCTAATAAAGAAATGGCAAACAAGGCAGCGTTGGCCGCACCGGCTTCACCAATGGCAAATGTTGCTACCGGCACGCCTTTTGGCATTTGCACGATAGAGAGTAAAGAATCTTCGCCGCGTAAGTATTTGCTTGGCACCGGCACGCCCAACACCGGCACAGTTGTTTTCGCTGCCACCATACCCGGTAAGTGCGCTGCGCCACCGGCACCGGCGATAATGGCTTTGATGCCGCGCTCGCGTGCAGTTTCGGCGTATTCAAACATCAAATCCGGCGTGCGGTGTGCAGAAACCACACGCGCTTCAAATTCTACGCCAAATTCTTTTAAAAATTGCGCAGCCTGCTGCATAACCGGCCAATCGCTGTTGCTGCCCATAATAATGCCGACTTGAATCATGATTTTTCTCCAAAAATAAAGCTTTCAAATAAATAAAAATTTCAGACGGCCTGCATGATGCAAAAGGCCGTCTGAAAACCGTTTAGCGTTGTTTGATTCTGATTGCGGCGCGTTTGGCGGCATCGCTTTCAGGGTAAGTTTGAATCAGTTTGCGCCATGTGCTGCGGGCAATGTCTTTTTGCTGCATTTGATATTGGCAATGACCGATGCTGAAGAGCGCTTCCGGTGCTTGCGCGCTGCCGAGGAAACGGTTGGCATAGCGGCCGCCGATTTCAATCACCGATTCGCAATTGCCGATGCGCTGTTGGCTTTGCAGCAGCAAATACATATTGCGGCGCGCTGCTTCGCTGCCATTACCGCCGTCTGCCCCGCGCAATACCGCCGCCGCTGCTACATAATTGCCGCGCTGGTAGTATTTCAAGGCTTGGTTGTATAAGCGTGTTTCATTCAGTGCCACGGCATCGGCATCGCTGACGGCCACGCCATCGTTTTTCAGATAAGCCGCTTTGAGTTTGGCATCGTTTAAGCGCTGGGTTGTAGCCGGTTTTTTAACCGTAATAATTGGTTTGGCTGCCGGTTTCGGGCGGATTTTGTTGACGCGCTCAAGTTCCTCGATGCGGGTTTGCAGCGTGCTCATGTCGCGCTCTAAACGTGCTACCTGAATGCCGAGTTGGTCGATTTGGGTCTGCTGGTTTAATTGCGGATAAGGAATGCCGCTTGGCGGTGGCAAAGGTTCATCCGGAATGTCCGGCAGAATAAACGATTCTTCCTGATAAGGCACAGGTTGGGTGGCGGCACACGCGCTTAAAGCGAGTGCAGATAAAACGGTAAGGGTGAGCTTGAATGTTGTCATTTTTTATTTTTTTAATAACAGGGTTAAGCCGTCGCCGACGGGTAGGGTAATCGGCACAATGCGGAGATCATTCGGCAGATTGCGGTTGAATTGTTGCAAAATATGCAGGCTTGGTGGCGCGTTGTCATCCGCTTCGTGCATCACGCGGCCATTGAGCAACACATTATCAATCGCGACCACGCCACCGCTGCGCACCAATTGCAGGCAGCGCTCGAAATATTGCGGTGTTGGCGGTTTATCGGCATCGATCAATGCCAAATCGTAGTGGCTACTTTTGCCTTCGGCAATTAAATCATCGAGCGTGAGCAAAGCAGGCTGCAAATGCAGGCTGATTTTGTGCGCCACGCCAGCAGCCTGCCAGGTTTCGCGGGCAATGTCGGTAAAAGTGACATTAATATCGCAGGCGGTAATGCGGCCGGTTTCGGGCAGGGTTAAGGCCATTGCGGTGCTGCTGTAGCCGGTGAATACACCCACTTCCAGATAGTTTTCCACCTTAAGCAAACGCGCCAACCAAGTCAGCAAAGCCGCCTGCTCGCGCGCAATCGCCATTTTGCCCAAGCGGTGATGTGCTGTGCGCTCGCGTAAGGCAGTAAGCACGGGATGCTCTGCTTCGCCGATGGCATTGAGATAATCTTGTAATTCGGGCGCGATATTGTGCGTGTGGGTGGTCATGCCGTCTGAACCATCAATCTTGGTAGTAAGTGTAAGGTTTTTTTGCCACTTTCGCCGCTTCAAAACCGGCTTGCTCTTCGGGCTTGAGCTCGACATCCCACAATAAATCGCGGTTGGCCAAACGCTCTTGCTCCAGCTCAGGGTTGTCGGCAACCAATTGGTCTAAAAATTGGGTGGCATCGGATTTGTATTGATACATTTTTGTTGCTCCAAAGGCGCGTAAAATGCGTTAAGGCCGATATTATAGCTGATTTTGTTGGGGAAAACAGGGTTTCGGGTATAATGGCGGATTATTGTTGCAAAACGTCGATTCAAGGTGTTTTGCAGTTTGAATTTTACATGTCAGGCCGTCTGAAACCTTTGCACAATGTTTTGCCCACAGAATATTGTGCAAAGGTTGCTTTCAACCGTCAGCGTTTCAGACGGCCTCAATTGAAAAGAATCTTAAGTATGTTGAAAAAATGGTTGCACAAAGTTTTGCCATCGAAAGCGAGCAAAGCGGTGCAAAAAACGGTTTTACCGTATAGTGAACACCGCATCAACGCGGATATGTTGAGCTTTGCCGCTGAAAAAGTGGTGAAGCAATTGAATAAAGAAGGCTTCCAAGCCTATGTGGTTGGTGGTGCGGTGCGCGATTTATTGTTGGGCGTGGAACCGAAAGATTTTGACGTTGCCACCAACGCCACGCCTGAGCAAGTACATAAAATTTTCCGTCGCAGCCGCATCATCGGCCGCCGTTTTCAAATTGTGCATGTGATGGTCGGCCCCGAAACCATTGAAGTGACCACTTTCCGCGGCGGCAACAAAGCCGTGCAAAACGCGCACGGCCGCATCATGAAAGACAACACCTACGGCAGCATCGAAGAAGATGCCATGCGCCGCGACTTCACCTGCAATGCGCTTTATTACGACCCGATTCATGAAGAAATTCTCGATTTCCATCAAGGCGTGAGCGATATTGCCGACCGGAAACTGGTGATGATCGGCGATGCGGCCGAGCGTTATCAAGAAGATCCGGTGCGGATTTTGCGTGCGGTTCGATTATCGGGCAAACTCGGTTTTGATGTGGAAGAACACACCGCCGCGCCGATTCCGCAATATGCAGGCCGTCTGAAAAACGAGCCGGTGGCCCGCTTGTTTGACGAAATCATGAAGCTGCTGTTTTCAGGTCATGCCCGCCAATGCCTGCAAAAGCTGAATACCTTAGGCGTGAGCAACGACATTCATCCGCTGCTTACTGCTTTGAAATCCGCCGATAAAACCGAAAACCGCATCATCGCCATTGCGCTGAAAAACACCGACGAGCGTTTGCGCGCCGATAAATCCGTGTCGGTCGGTTTCGTACTGGCAGCGATTTTGTGGCCGCAGCTTAACGCCTATTGGCAAGAATACCAGCAACAAGGCCAAAAATCGGCTCCGGCCTTAAACGATGCCATCACCACCTTGCGTGAAACGGTTGAAAAAGGCTGGGGGGGGGCACAACGCTTTTCCGCTACCATGCGCGAAATCTGGCAGTTGCAACCGCAATTTGACAATATGCGCGGTGCCCGTCCACATAAATTATTAAGCCAACCGCGCTTCCGTGCCGCTTATGATTTTCTGGTGCTGCGCGGTCAAGTCGGAGAAGTGGATAATGACATCGTACAATGGTGGACAACTTTCCAACACGCTGATGACGAAACCCGCAGCCAAATGAGCATGGCGGCGCAACAACGCCAGCAGCAGGAATATCGCGAAGGTGGCGAAACACCGAAGCGCAAACGCCGTCGCAAGCCGAGAAAAAAGAAAATGGTTGCGGCTGAATAATTTCTGTTGCATATTGATTGAAAATGCCGTCTGAAAGGTTAAATTTCAGACAGCATTTCTTTAACCGAATTTTGTAGATTAGGTTGTTCAATCTGACCAACCGTTGAGATTTAGAAAATATTGGGTAATGACGACAAACTATATCTTTGTTATCTCTATATTTTAGGCTGTCTGAAACGTTCAGACGGCCTGAGATTTTTGTACACTTTAATTTGAGCCAAGAAAATCATGCTCGTCATTCCCGCGCAGGCGGGAATCCAGAATTTCAAATTACCGTAATAGCTCAATATTCCTGAAGCTGATAAGTCTGGATTCCCGCCTGCGCGGGAATGACGGCTTAAAGGCTTCTGCAAGTTTATAAGTTTTGTGAGAAGTCTTGGCTGTGTTATTTAATTCACAATCAATACAAATTCAATCGCTTACTGCCCACGCAAAAACAGCGCATCCAATTCTTTCAAAGTCAGTTTCACCCAAGTCGGGCGTCCGTGGTTGCATTGGTTGCTGCGTGGGGTGTTTTCCATATCGCGCAACAGGGCGTTCATTTCAGGGATGGTGAGCTGTCGGCCGGCGCGCACGGAGCCGTGGCATGACATAGTGGCTAAAATTTGGTTTTCGCGCGCGGCAATGGTTTGGCTCTCGCCGGTTTGCGCCAATTCTTGCAACACGTCTTTGGCCAGCGCGGCGACATCGGCTTTGCCCAGCATATTCGGCACGGCGCGCACGGCGATGGTGTTGCCGCCCATATCTGACATATCCAAGCCGAATGCTTGTAAGGTTTCGGCGTGGTCGGCAAGAGTGGCGCATTCTTCGTGGCTGGAGGCAAAGGTAACGGGAATCAGCAGGCGCTGGCTTTGCAGGCTGCCAAGATTGTCGCGTTGGCTTTTCATCTTTTCGTAATTCACGCGCTCAGCTGCGGCGTGCATATCGACCAGCAGTAGGCTTTCTTCAGCTTGGGCAAGGATGTAAATGCCTAATAATTGGGCGATGGCAAAACCAAGCGGCGGCGTTTCGGGGCGGCTTAGGCCGTCTGAAAGCGGATTGGAGGCTGCGGAAACATAAGGCTCGGTGCCGCCAAATCGGGCTTGCTCGAATTGCGCCAGCTCGATGTCGTCATCAGGCTCGGTGTGCTTGAATAATTCGGCATAAGTGTTCATCGCTGCTTGGCTTTCGCGCAGAGACAGTGAACGCTGCTGCGGCGCGCGTGCGGCTTGATAAGGCATGGGCGCGGTTTTGCCTGAAGTGGATGAACGTAGGCCGTCTGAAACATTCGGGCGGGCGATATCGGCATAGCTGGGCTGAAACACTTGGTTTTCCGCTTTAGCGGAGTGTTCAGACGGCATATTGTTTGGCGTGTTTTCCATTTCAGACGGCCTGTTCATGCCCAGCATATCGTGCAAAATGCCGCCGGCGTTGGTAACGCTTTCGGTTTGGTCGGCGCGGGTATCGGCCAAGGCTTTGTTGAGCGTGTGGAACACCAATTGATGCACTTGCTGGCTGTCGCGGAAACGGATTTCGGTTTTGGTCGGATGCACGTTGACATCTACCGCTTCCGGCGGCAAATCGAGGAACAATACAAAAGCCGGTGTCAACGCATTGTGCAACACATCGCGGTAAGCCTGTTTTACCGCGTGCATGATGACTTTGTCTTTCACAAAGCGATGATTAACAAAGCAATATTGTTTGTCGGTTTTACCCTTGGCAAAGGTTGGTTTCGCAATCGCGCCGTATAAACGCAAAGCGCCGTTGCCGCTGTCGATTTCCAACGAGGCCGTCTGAAAGTCATCGCCGACAATCGCCGCAATACGCTGATTCAGGTTTTGGCTTGGATAATGGAATACGCTTTTACCGTCGCGCTTGAGTGAAAAGGCAATGTGCGGATGCGCCAAGGCCAAACGCTCGAGCATGGTGGCGCAATGGGCGTATTCGGTGTTTTCCGATTTGAGAAACTTGCGCCGTGCGGGCGTGTTGAAGAAGAGTTCGGCTACTTCGATGGTGGTGCCGACAGGATGCGCCGCCGCGCTCGGCTCGCTGATTTTGCCGTCTTCCGCTTTGACTTGATTGGCGTGTGCACTGTCGGCTTGGCGGCTGGTTAAAGTCAGGCGCGATACTGACGCGATACTCGCCAAACCTTCGCCGCGAAAACCCATGCTGGCGACGTGTTCCAAATCGTTTAAGCTTTTGATTTTACTGGTGGCGTGTCGGTGTAATGCCAATTTAATGTCATCGGCGTGAATGCCCGAACCGTTATCGGTGACGCGAATCAGGCGGATGCCGCCGCCGGAAAGCTCGACATCAATCGCCGTCGCGCCTGCATCGATGCTGTTTTCAACAATTTCTTTCAACGCATTGGCAGGCCGTTCAACCACTTCGCCGGCGGCAATTTGGTTGACAAGATGATCGGGCAGGGCGGCAATTCGGGACATGGTAATTTTCCGTGTGACAAAACTCAAATTCAGAATGTCGATTATAGCAAAAGGCCGTCTGAAAAGCTGTGTTGGCTTTTCAGACGGCCTTACATTCGCCTAACAAGTGCAATTTCCAATAACAGAAAAGGCCAGTATGCGGTAGTATACTGCCTTTCCTGACAAGAAAGATTGCAATATGGCCTACACACAACTGACCTCACACCAAAGATACTACATTTCCAGACATTACCGCAACCTACCCCTAAACCAAATCGCACAGAACATCGGTTGTCATCCCGCCACCGTCAGTCGGGAAATCAGACGGCATTCCGTCAACGGAACCTACTGTTACCGAAAAGCACAACAG
>NZ_PDBT02000094.1:0-7213 GCF_002551535.2 Neisseria sp. N95_16 | reverse complement strand
CTGTTGTGCTTTTCGGTAACAGTAGGTTCCGTTGACGGAATGCCGTCTGATTTCCCGACTGACGGTGGCGGGATGACAACCGATGTTCTGTGCGATTTGGTTTAGGGGTAGGTTGCGGTAATGTCTGGAAATGTAGTATCTTTGGTGTGAGGTCAGTTGTGTGTAGGCCATATTGCAATCTTTCTTGTCAGGAAAGGCAGTATACTACCGCATACTGGCCTTTTCTGTTATTGGAAATTGCACTTGTTAGGCGAATGTAAGGCCGTCTGAAATTTTTATGCTGCTTTGTTTTTAATCAATGGGAAGCCTAGCTGCTCTCGGCTTTCCACGAATTTTTGTGCCACGATGCGGCTCAAGGTGCGGATGCGGCCGATGTAGGTGGCACGTTCGGTCACGGAAATGGCGCCGCGGGCATCAAGCAGGTTGAAGGTGTGTCCGGCTTTCAATACCAATTCGTAAGCAGGCAGGGCAAGGCTGGTGTCGTCGATATCCAGCAGGCGTTTGGCTTGGGCTTCGTAGTCGTTAAACTGGCGCAGTAGCCATTCGGCATCGCTGTATTCGAAGTTGTAGGTGGATTGTTCCACTTCGTTTTGGTGGTACACGTCGCCATAAGTCACGGCTTGGCCATCGGGGGTGTGTGACCAAACCAAGTCGTATACATTTTCTACGCCTTGCAGATACATCGCCAAGCGCTCGATGCCGTAGGTGATTTCGCCCAATACCGGTGAGCAATCAATGCCGCCGACTTGTTGGAAATAGGTAAACTGGGTGACTTCCATGCCGTTGAGCCATACTTCCCAGCCCAAGCCCCATGCGCCTAAGGTTGGGTTTTCCCAGTCGTCTTCAACAAAACGAATGTCGTGCACTTTCGGATCGATGCCCAGTTCGCGCAATGAGTCGAGATACAAATCTTGAATATCGGCTGGTGCCGGTTTCAGGGCAACTTGGAATTGGTAATAGTGTTGCAGGCGGTTGGGATTGTTGCCGTAGCGACCGTCTTTCGGGCGGCGGCTCGGTTGCACATAGGCGGCATACCAAGGCTCAGGGCCGAGTGCGCGCAGGCAGGTGGCTGGGTGGCTGGTGCCGGCGCCGACTTCCATGTCGAAAGGTTGGATTAGGGTGCAGCCTTTGTCGGCCCAGAATGTTTGCAATTTGAAGATGATTTGTTGGAAAGTCAGCATGGCTTTTGTTATTCAGATAATCGAAAGGCTTTATTTTACTGTTTTGATGAGGTTTTGAATAGTTTTGTCCGTCGGTATCCGCGGATTTTTCAGACGGCCTTGTATGATTATCGCGATTGTTGGCGACAGCGGCATTTAAGATCAGAGAAGTTGCGTTACAAATACGGCTTTTTAGGTATAATGGCGGCTGAATGCTTTTTAATGGTTTAACTTAAAAGAGGAAATAGAAGATGTCGGATAATGACAATCACAAAGAACAACGTCTGGGTTTATGGATTGCCGGTGGCGCCGCAGCTTTGGCAACGGTTGTAACCTTGTTCCTTTCTGTTTGGGGTTGGGAAACCGGTAAAATTGAAGGTTCGCCAAATTATGGCCAAACTGAAATGGCGGCGCATGATCATGCTGTTGCAGCGCATGGCGCGGCGCATAATCTTGCCGATGACGCGGCTGCGGTATTTGTGGAAAACGGTATCGTAAAATTCTACTTTGCGACCGGTAAATCCGATTTGGCTGCCGGTGCACAAGAAGCATTGAAAGATGTATTGGCTGGTGTGAAAAACGGTCAAAAAGCGGTGGTGTCCGGTTTTCACGATTCAACCGGTAATCAAGCGTTTAACGAACAATTGTCTAAAGACCGTGCCTTGGCGGTAAAAAATGCCCTGATGGGCTTTGGTGTGGCGGAACAGCAAATTGAATTGCGCAAGCCAGCAGATACCGAAGGCAGCGGCAGCAATGCAGAAGCGCGCCGAGTGGAAGTAGTGCTGGAATAAAGCCGATTGTTTGAAGACAATTGATAATGCCGTCTGAAAAGTTTCAGACGGCATTTTTCATGAGTGGGACTTTCTAGATTCTCCAGCAGGTTTGCTAATATCCAGTAAAGATGATGCATGATTGCTAAAGGCCGCCTGACACAATAAGCATAAAAAAGCCTTATGCAATGCATAAGGCTTTTTGATTTGGTGGGTGATGACGGAGTCGAACCGCCGACATTCTGCTTGTAAGGCAGACGCTCTACCAACTGAGCTAATCACCCGTATTAATAAAAGCACCGAGTTTCGGTGCTTTTTTATATTGGCGCGGCGGACGGGGCTCGAACCCGCGACCCTCGGCGTGACAGGCCGATACTCTAACCAACTGAGCTACCACCGCGCAAGTAATTGTGTTGCCACAACTACAAGAAACTTGGTGGGTGATGACGGAGTCGAACCGCCGACATTCTGCTTGTAAGGCAGACGCTCTACCAACTGAGCTAATCACCCGAAAGATATTGATGACCTCAATATCTGAAAAAGGTTTGGCGCGGCGGACGGGGCTCGAACCCGCGACCCCCGGCGTGACAGGCCGGTACTCTAACCAACTGAGCTACCACCGCGCAAGCAATTGTGTTGCCACAATTGCAAGAAACTTGGTGGGTGATGACGGAGTCGAACCGCCGACATTCTGCTTGTAAGGCAGACGCTCTACCAACTGAGCTAATCACCCATTGACGCAAAACTGCGAAGACGCTATTAAATCAAAAATCGTTATTTTACGCAAGTTTTATTTTTGCATAATCAAGCTTCTCCTTGCAAACTCCAGTTTTCAAAAGAAATAATTTTATCTTGCGGGCCTGCAACAACTAAGATGTCGCCGGAAGCTAAAGTGAAATTCGAATCAAAATCTTCAATCCGGCTGGCGCTGCGGCGGACGAATAATAATTTGATGCCCAAATCGGCCAAAGGCAAATCACGCACAGGGTGGTCGATGGCGTAGGCTTCACCGGTTAGTGCAAAGGCATGGCGGCAGATGTGTTTGTGTTCTTCAGAGAAAATGGTTTCGTCATCGCTGCCGACGAATAAGTCCTCTAAAAAGGCATAACCGTTGCGGCGGATATTCATGATGGTTTGATGCACATGGTTGTAGGGTGAGCCATTGGCCAACATGGCATAGCTGGCTAAGGCCAAACTGGTTTCTTTGGTATCGGAAACGGCTTCTTCTACGCCCATTTCAGTCAGGCTCTTGACGTAATCGTCGTCAATGGCGCGTGCGTAAATTGGCATGGTCGGATGAAGGGCAATGATGTGGTTGACCACATGTTTGGCTTCGGCCATGTTGTTGAGTGTCAATACCACCATTTTGGCACGCGCTAATCCTGCGGCTTCCAATACTTCGCGGCGTTTGGCATCGCCGAATGCCACTGGTTCGCCTGCGCTGCGGGCAACTTGAACGCGCTCGACATCCAAATCCAGCGCGAAGTAGGGGATGTTTTCCTGCGCCAAAATACGGCCGACTGTTTGACCGCCGCGACCAAAACCGATAATCAAAACGTGGTCGGATTTGCTCATGGTTTCGACCAGCATATTGTGCAAATCCAACGCTTTCATGTCCCAGTTGGATTTGATAAAACGGTTGATAATTTTATCGCTGCTGCCCAGCAAGAACGGTGCAATGATCATCGACAGCAACACGGCAGCGGTAGCCGCTTGTTCCAATTCCGGCGAAACCATGTTGATTTTGCTGGAAATCGCCAACATTACAAAACCGAATTCACCGCCTTGCGCCAAATACAACGCAGCTTTCATACTGTCGCCGACCGGATGTCTCATGCGGAAGGCAATCAGGAACACAATCAACGCTTTCAACACCACCAGCATCGCCAGCAACACTAAAATCATCTGCCAATTATTAATCAGCGCCTGAATATCCAGCTTCATGCCGACGGTGATAAAGAAAAAGCCGAGCAAAATATCGCGGAACGGACGAATATCGTCTTCTACTTGAAAACGGTATTCGGTTTCTGACAGCAACATACCGGCAACAAACGCCCCCAAAGCCAGTGACAAGCCTTCCAGTTCGGTCAGGTAGGCCACGCCCAGCGTCACCAGCAAAACGTTGATCATGAATAATTCAGACGACTTACGCTTGGCCACCATGCGGAACCAAGGCGACATCACTTTATTGCCAACAAAGAACAACACGCCGAGCGTAATCACCATTTTCAAGCCCGCCCAGCCCAGTTCCGCCCACAAATTGCCTTCGCTGCCGCCCGCCAGCGCCGGAATCAGAATCATCAACGGCACCACCGCAATATCCTGCATCAGCAACACACCCATCGACATTTGGCCGTGGGGCTGACCCAATTCGGTTTTCTCCGACAAAATGCGGCTCACAATTGCGGTGGACGACATCGCCAATGCACCGCTGACGGCAAACGCCCAGTTAAACGGCGTGCCCATCAGCATTAAAATCCCCATAATCGCCAACATGCTGATGACGACCTGCAAACCGCCTAAGCCGAATACCAGCTTTTTCATCGCCTTGAGTTTCGGCAGCGAAAATTCCAAACCGATGCTGAACATCAAAAACACAATACCGATTTCACCCAAATAATCTGTGGCGTGGCTTTTCGGAATCAGGCTGAACATGCCCGGGCCGGCGATAAAGCCGACCAACAGATAACCGAGCATGGAAGGAATATTGAATTTGCGGCAATAGATAACGGTAATAACCGAAACCAGCAGAACGATGACGACATGGGCAAGAGAAAACTCATGCATAAAAGGCGGCCTTGTTATGAATAGAGAGAAGAGTGCGCAAGGCCGTCTGAAAAAATCTTAGCGAAACAGGGGCGGGGATTTATGCAAACGGCGAAAGATAGTCGTTTCAAATAAAAATCATACTGCGTTGCCAGCGCCCTTATGTACTCGATGTACACGGCGGTCGCTGTCGCCTTGTCTGATTTCTATTTAAAACAACTATAAATTATAGCAAAAAATAAGGGAGATTCAGGATTTTATCGACAAAAGGCCGTCTGAAAACGATTTTTCAGACGGCCTCTCTTATTCATACAAACATTAAGGCATCAACATACCGCCGTTGACATGCAGCGTTTGGCCGGTGATGTATTTGGCTTGGTCGGAAGCCAAGAACAAAACCGCATCGGCGATGTCTTGCGCTTCGCCGAATTTGCCTAAAGAAGTTTGCGCTTCAAACATTTTGCGGGTTTCTTCCGGCAAGACGCGGGTCATGTCGGTGTCGATAAAGCCCGGTGCTACACAGTTGACGGTTACGCCACGGCTGCCGACTTCGCGTGCCATTGATTTAGCAAAACCGATTAAGCCTGCTTTGGCAGCGGCATAGTTGGTTTGACCGGCATTACCCATCACGCCGACTACGGAAGTGATGTTGATGATGCGGCCTCTGCGTTGTTTCATCATGCCGCGCAACACGGCTTTAGAGGCGCGGAAGACAGATTTCAGGTTGACCTGCATGATGTCGTCCCATTCTTCTTCTTTCATGCGCATCAACAGGTTATCGCGCGTGATGCCGGCGTTGTTGACCAAAATATCCAGTTTGCCGAATTCTTTTTCAATCTCGGCAATCAATGTTTCGATGCTTTCCGGCTCAGCAGAATTCAACGCACGGCCTTGGCCGCCCCATGGCGCCAAACGCTCACCAATCGCTGCTGCACCGCTGTCGCTGGTGGCCGTACCAATCACGGTGGCACCGGCTGCGGCCAATGTATCGGCAATCGCCGCACCGATACCGCGTGATGCGCCGGTAACTAAAGCGATTTTGCCGCTTAAATCTTGATTACTCATCCAGGATCCTTTCGTTGCGTAAAATGAATTTTCAGACGGCCTTTATAGCATAAATAGGCTTTTTAATCTAATGTTAGGTATATCATAATGAAAAGGCCGTCTGAAATCTTGGTTATGGATTTCAGACGGCCTTTATAGCATAAATAGGCTTTTTAATCTAATGTTAGGTATATCATAATGAAAAGGCCATCTGAAATCTTGGTTATGGATTTCAGACGGCCTCAATATTTAAACCGCTGCTAGCATTTCTTTTAAGGCTTGGATGTGTGTGGCCAGCGTAGGGTCGTAGCTGAGGGCGGAACGTGGGTTGCTTATTTTGTGAGTACCCTGCTGTTTTCGCTCGTGCGCTTGGATAATGGCGGCGGCAAGTGAATCCGGATTGTCGCGTTGGAAAAACAAACCGGCTTGTTCATTCATCACTTCGGTGCAGGCGATATTATCGGCGAACACAACCGGCGTGCCACACAAAACGGATTCTATGCCGACCAAACCGAAAGGTTCGTATAGGGAGGCCATGATAGTGAAATCGGCAGCGCGATATAAATCCGGCATGTTTTTGCAAAAACCCAATTCGGTGACGTTTTTCATCGGGCGGGGCAAGGGCGAACCGGCCACAACCAAGCGAACGGGCAAATCGGTTTGCTCGAAAAATGCCGTCAATACATCCAGCCCCTTGCGTTTGTGGCCGGTGGAAGGAAACACAAAAACGGTTTCATCATCGCCGAAACCAAATTGACGGCGCAGTTCGGCCACTCGCTCGGGCTGAGGAAAATAGCGTTCGGTATCGGCAGGTGGATATACCACGCGGATTTTTTCAGACGGCACGCCGTAATACTCGGTCAATTCCTGCGCCATCATCGCCGAATGAGCCATGATGCTTTTTGCGGTGGCATAGTTGGTGCGGTTGCGGCGGATGGTCAGTTTATCCAACAAATTCGCGTTTTGCTTCATGTGTTTGAGATAACCTAAATGGGTGCCGCCACATACTAAAACATCGGCATGATCGCTGGGGTTGCAGGCGATGAGTTTGCCTTGAATATTGTACTTGGTAAGTTGGTGGGTGAAGAAAAAGGGGCGTAATTTTTTCGGTATCCGCTTTTGGTTGATATGCACTACATCAGCCATAGCAAATTCAGCCATGGTCTGGTCAATCTGTGTGGCATAAACAGTGGGGCGGATGTTTTCTGTATTTAATCCGCGAACCAAGTCGAAGGTATAGCTTTCCATACCTCCGCCTTTTCTGAAGCAGTTGATGGCGATGTTTAAGTGGGACATATGAGTTTAAAGTTTTTTTTGTAAGGTAACAATAATCAAGGGACTTAGGAAGCAAAATTATCAAAAAACCTGATAAGCTACTAGGGCGTGTCCTCAATTTAACTTAGCATGAATAATAGAGCAAGCCAAGTAAAGCATCGATTTAAAATTACGAGCTAATTTCTCATAGCGAGTAGC
>NZ_PDBT02000093.1:0-7288 GCF_002551535.2 Neisseria sp. N95_16 | reverse complement strand
CCGCCGACCGAGAAAGACATTGGACTATGAGACACCGGGTGATCTGTTTTCAGCAGCCCTTGCCAATGGCATTTGAGCGTTGCACTTGAAATGCGAATGTAAGGCCGTCTGAAAAGTCTGTTTCAATGATTGCCATGTGCGGACATCTTGGATAATTTCATCCCCAAAATCCGCATCAGCAATCATTTCGGCCATTATGTTGGCCACTGATTCGGGTGAACTCAATTCCTGATTGGCGTGAAGCTGCTGGAATCGCGGCAAAATCGGAAAATCATCGCCATCTTGCGCCCGAATCTGCGCCTGCATATCGGTATCAACCACACCCGGCGCAATGCTGCATACTTTCACATTGCGGTGATTTTCCGCTTCCACACAACGCGCATGATGATCTAGCGCTGCTTTGGTCGCACCGTAAACACTCCAGCCCTGATAAGCATTGCGTCCTGCACCACTGCTGATGTGCACGATTTTTACTGCCTGATTATCTGCTTTTGTCGCTAAAACATGGTTGCTGAGTAATAAGGGCGCGATGATGTTCAAACTCACCGCCGCCGCAATTTCAGACGGCCTTTGCTTACCGCATACCGAACTTGGCGCCACCATGCCGGCATTATTCACCAGCACCAATTCATCGGCATCTTGCATGAAATTATTGATTGCCCCGCTTTGTAGCCATGCGCTTAATTTTTCTGCATCGGCCAAATCCAGCGCTACCTGCTGCAAACCGTTTTCTGCGGACAATTCACGTCGAGCAATGCCCAACACTTCTATACCTGCTTGCAGATAATGCGCGGCCAAGGCTTTGCCCAAACCGCTGGAATGTCCGGTAATGATGATTTTTTGGCGCATGACAGGTTCCGTTTGATGGATTCAAGGTAAACGATATTTTGCCATAGTTCTTTTTATCTGAAAAATCAGGCGGCCTATATCCTAGGTCAGAATCATCTTCACAAAACCGCTTTTCAGGTATAGTATTCTCTACTCATCAAGTTGATAAAATATGCGCTATTTTGGAGAAACCGAATGTTCAAACGTCCTGAAGAATTAATCGTATTCGTTTTAGGATTATTGTGGGTTGCTTTTACCTATTTTCTCACCACTTATCTTGGTGCCGACACCTACACTTCTTTAGTGATTACCGGCTTTACCCTACTTTGGGCAGTGGTGTGTTTCATCTTGTGGCAGCGTGATTTGAGCCGAATGATTTGGCCTTGTTTCTTAGGCTTATTGGTAGCTTGCTGGTGGCCGTTTCTCGATTGGTTTGCGATTAAAGATTTCATCGTCCCCGGCGCGAAAAGCCAAGCGATCGTGGTGGCCAAGCCTTGGTATGCCAGCTGGACATTTAAAATTATTTTGGCGCTGATTCCGGTTGCACTTGGCTATTTCATTAAATTCAAGCGCGCGCGTCAAACCAAAATCGATACAGCTTCCAGCTTCTAATTTTACCCGACACCGTTTTCCATCAAAACGGTGTTTATTTTTTGTTTCAGACGGCCTCTAGCGCATCGGCAAATCGGTTAACAATACCCCCATAAGCTGCTATACTCTTTGCACTCTTTAACATCGACCATTTCGCTGCATACACGCATCGCATTTTTCAGGTAAGGCCGTCTGAACATGATCAGCAAACAAGAATATCAAGCCCAAGTCGCACAAGGATACAACCGCATTCCGCTGGTGCAGGAAGTCCTCGCCGATCTCGACACCCCCTTGTCGCTCTATCTCAAGCTGGCCAACAAGCCCTTTACCTATCTGCTGGAATCCGTGGTCGGTGGCGAGCGCTTCGGCCGTTATTCCTTTATCGGCCTGCCTTGCCATCATTATTTAAAAGCCAGTGGCAAACATGTCGATGTGTATCTCAATGGCGAGATTGTCGAGCAATACGACGGCAATCCGCTGCCCTTTATCGAAGCTTTCCACGCACGTTTCAAAACCCCTGAAATTCCAAGCCTGCCACGCTTTACCGGCGGCTTAGTCGGCTATTTCGGCTATGAAACCATTTACAATTTCGAGCATTTTGCCCACCGCCTGAAAAACCCGCCGAAAGCCGACCCGCTCGGCACGCCGGATATTTTGCTGATGCTGTCGCAAGAATTGGCGGTAATCGACAACCTTTCCGGCAAAATCTACCTGATTGTCTATACCGACCCAAACCAAACCAACGGCTACGAAGCCGCACGCGAACGCTTGGAAGACTTACGCACCCAATTGCGCCAAAGCTGCGCCATTCCCTTATCTTTAGGTAGCGCCACTACCCAGCCGACCAGCGAATTTGGCGAAGTGCCTTTCAAAGCCTGTGTCGATAAAATCAAAGAATACATTTTCGCCGGCGACTGCATGCAGGTCGTACCCAGCCAGCGCATGACCATGCCCTACACCGACAGCCCACTGGCACTTTACCGCGCCTTACGCACGCTGAATCCGTCGCCGTATATGTTTTATTACGATTTCGACGATTTCCACATTGTCGGCTCTTCACCGGAAATTCTCGTGCGCCGCGAACAGGACACCGTAGTCGTGCGCCCGATTGCCGGCACCCGTTTACGCGGCAAAACCCCTGCCGAAGACCTGGTCAATGAGCAAGATTTATTAAGCGATGCCAAAGAAATTGCCGAACACGTTATGCTGATTGATCTCGGCCGCAACGATGTCGGCCGCATCAGCCAAACCGGCCAAGTCAACGTTACCGACAAAATGGTGGTAGAAAAATATTCCCATGTGATGCACATCGTTTCCAATGTCGAAGGCCGTCTGAAAGACGACATCACCAATATGGAAATTCTGGCCGCGACGTTCCCTGCCGGCACCTTATCCGGCGCGCCCAAAATCCGCGCCATGGAAATCATCGAAGAAGTCGAGCCTAGCAAACGCGGCATCTACGGCGGCGCTGTGGGCGTGTGGGGCTTCAACAACGACATGGACTTAGCCATCGCCATCCGCACCGCCGTGATTATAAACGGCACGCTTTATATACAAAGCGGCGCAGGTGTGGTGGCCGATTCCGTGCCCGAATCCGAATGGCAGGAAACGCAAAACAAAGCGCGTGCGGTGGTAAGAGCGGCGCAGATGGTGCAAGAAGGTTTGGATAAATAGCCCTAATTCAACTTAGGAATTAGAGAAAAATGGGAAACAGAGAAATTTTACTACTTGTCAGAAATCTATCGAATATTGATGTTATCTCAATATTCGAAGTTTCAAAACAGGATTTAGAGCTGCTCTTAGAAAAAGAAAACTTGGATATTCAAACACAAGATGAATTCAAAAAACTATTAGTTCATTCAAAAAAGTTAGACGCTCTGATTCGACCATCTGATAAACTATTGAAAAATATTAAAGCAAAAATCTCATTCTTAAAAAGAAACCAGGTACAAACTAACAATATAAACTTAAAAAAACCACCTCAAAATCAAGAAAAACTAACCGAGGAGAACTTTATTTCCATAAAGCGAGCTGCTTCTATTTTCAAAAATACCCAGCATTGCCCATTTAGCTCACTAGGATTACCTATTCCTCCCGCAGATGAATATATTAGTGCCCTCTATCACCAAAAATCTACAAATGAAGCATTCCATAGAAAATTAAAGCATGCAATTAATTTTGCGAAAAAGGAAGATGGGGAAAGAAAGAAATTCATAGAACTTTTAGAGAACTCCCCTTTCCCGATAAAAAGTCAATTTTCTACTGCTGATTGCAAAAATCATCAGAAAAGAATGAAATTAAAAATCCTAGTCAAGCAACAGGCTATTGAAGAAAAAAACCGCTCTCCAGAGTTGTTTCATATAGTAAAAGAAAAAAACATTAAAGACTACTTCATATGCCAAATTAAATTAAAGAGTCATATTACAAATAATGAGAAATTAAATATGCTTTTTAAAATCCCTGAAATTCTTGATAAAATCCTACAAGATAACAAACAAAAAATCAAAAGCATACAAGATGCTAAACTATTAATTCTAACAAAACTTAAAGAGTTAGAAATCTTAAATATTGACAAAGAAATTTTAGTATTATGGATAAATCATTATGTCCGGGTATGGATTAGATCAAAGAAAATACCTAAAAGAATCTCATTCTCTGAAAATTGCAGTATAAAAAAAGATTGCTCTTCAATTTATCTCAATAATTTTGGATTATTTGAAGTTGAGAATAAGGATTTACTCAAATTTAGAGTAGAGCACAAATGGTTTTTCTATATGAAAAATTTTGATTTGATAAAATCTGGCACAGACTTTTTTGTAGAGGTCCCATACAAAGCAAAAAATAGTAGCAATGAAGATATTCATAATAGTGATGAATTTGGGCAAGGGATGAGCATGCCATCAACAAGGAAATTATTTGATGAATATCTAGCTTTCATAGATAAAGTGAATAAGGCTTACTATACACCATCATTAGAGAAGCTAGAGATGCAATCCAAAACTGGTTGGGCTGTCTCTGGTGGACTACCTAGCTTAGGGAAAAGAAGATAATTTTCTTTTCCATATCATAATTTATTGAATTTTAAAGAATCAAAAAACCATCATGCAAAACACCCCCATCCTCCCTCCTTCCACTCTCGGCATTCTCGGCGGCGGTCAGCTTGGTCGTATGTTTACCGTGGCCGCGAAAACCATGGGCTACCAAGTTACCGTGCTCGATCCTGATCCGAATGCGCCGGCGGCGGAATTTGCAGACCGTCATTTGTGCGCGGCGTTTGACGATGCCGATGCCTTAAACGAATTGGCTAAATGCGCGGCGGTGACCACCGAATTTGAAAACGTAAACGCTGATGCGATGCGCTTTTTGGCACAGCACACCAATGTTTCGCCGAGCGGCGATTGTGTAGCGGTGGCGCAAAACCGTATTCAGGAAAAAGCATGGATTCAAAAAGCCGGTTTACAAACTGCGCCGTATCAGGCCGTCTTTAAAATGGAAGACATTACCGAAGAGAGCGCAGCATTTTTACCGGGGATTTTGAAAACTGCCACACTGGGTTACGACGGCAAGGGCCAAATCCGCGTGAAGACCTTGGATGATCTGAAAGCTGCTTTTGCCGAGCATGGCGGCGTGGATTGTGTGTTGGAAAAAATGGTCGATTTGCGCGGCGAAATTTCGGTGGTAGTCTGCCGCTTAAACAGCGACAATGTGCAAACCTTCGACCCTGCGGAAAATATTCACGAAAACGGCATTCTGGCCTATTCCATCGTTCCGGCACGTTTGAGTGCCGATATTCAGCAACAGGCGCGGCAGATGGCGCAGCGCTTAGCCGATGAATTGGATTATGTCGGCGTGTTAGCGGTGGAAATGTTTGTTGTCGGCGATACGCATGAATTGGTGGTCAACGAAATCGCCCCGCGTCCGCACAATTCCGGCCACCACACCATCGACGCTTGTGCGGTCAGCCAATATCAGCAGCAAGTGCGCATTATGTGCAATCTGCCGCCGGCCGACACCCTCCTGCTCTCGGCCTGCTGCATGGCGAATATTTTGGGTGATGTTTGGGGTGAAGACGGCAGCGAACCGGATTGGCTGCCGCTGCAAAGCGATACGGCTTCTTTCCTGCATCTCTACGGCAAAAAAGCCGCGCGTGCTGGTCGTAAAATGGGGCATTTTGTCACGCTGGCCAAGGATGCCGATGCCGCTTTTACAAAAGCCCAAGCCTTACACGCTACATTGAAACGCGCTTAAGAGCTTTACAATCGTTTTCTGTTTTCAGACGGCATTTGCGCTACAATATGCCGTCTGAAAACATCTACATCGGGTCGGATTTTATATCCGACATTTTTTATTGATTTCTTCAGATGGCCTTGTATCTTTTATCAAGGCTGAGACCCTAAGTTCCCCATTATGAAAGCTTTACTCGATTTCCTGCCTCTGATTGTTTTTTTCTACCTGTATAAAACCGTCGAGCCTACCGATACCAACCATCCGCTGCTACAACTGACCGGAGCGGCAGGCAGCGACAATAATCACGTTTTAGCCGCTACCGCCGGTTTGATTATTGCCACGGTACTGGTGTACGGCTATCAATTGGTGAAACAGAAATTCCGTTTGGAGCGCCAGCAATGGTTTGTGCTGGCGATGACAGTGGTGTTCGGCGGTATGACGCTGGCCTTGAGCGACGATTATTACATCCGCCTGAAAGCCGTGTTGCTCAATGCCGCATTCGGCGTGGGCATGCTGGTGTCGCACTTTTTCTTCAGCGACCGCCGCTCTGCCGTGCAAAAAATGTTTGATTCGGTATTGGTGCTGTCGCCCGATGGCTGGAAGAAACTCAATTGGGCTTGGGCGGGCATGTTTTTCCTGCTGGCTGCGCTGCATGCTTTTTTTGCCTTTGTGTTTGCCGGTGGCCGATATTGGGGCGAGTTCACCGCATTCGGCGATTTGATTGTGATGTTCAGCTGCATGGGCATTATGTTTTTCGTGTTGCGCAAGCATTTCAAAAGTGAATGACAGCAGCAAAAATTCCGTTTAAAGGCCGTCTGAATCAGCTGTGTTATTGCTATAATCACCTTATCGATTATTGATTTTCAGACGGCCTTTGTTTGATATTTTAATGTGAAAACCACCATGAACCTGCTCACCGTGCTCCGCCCCGCGACCGAAAAAGACTGCCCTTTCATTCACAGCGCGCATCTGCATGCCGTGCAATACACCTGCATCCGCAGCTACAACGAGCGCGTATTGCAGGCATGGGAAGAATTACTCGGCATGGAAAGCTATCACGCCACCATGGCCGATAAAACCAAGGCTTTGTGGGTAGTGGAATACCGTGGTGTGATTCAAGGCTTTTTCCAGGTCGATTTCAAAGAAGCACAGCTCGATGCGCTCTATGTGCATCCTTTAATGCACAACAAAGGCTTGGGCACGGCGCTGTTGCAGCGTGCTGAAGAATTGGCACACGACGCAGGCTTGAGCTTCCTGAAACTGTATGCTTCACTCAATTCCGTGCCGTTTTACCGCTTAAACGGCTACGAATCCTTAGGCGAAGCGGTATTGCCCTTAAACGAACAGGTCAAAGTCAAATGCGAATTAATGCGCAAATATGTATAGCAGTTATCAGGCCGTCTGAAAATTTTTGAACTGTCCCCCAATTCTTGGACAAGTTAATAATCTTTCTCAAACAGCCTGTTCAAGCTGGGTTCTGTAAGCCACAGGACTCAGCTTTTTTAAATTCAAACTAATACGTTCATAATTGTAGTAACGTATGTAATCATCTATCACTTTGGTCAATTCTGCCACCGATAACACACCTTCCTGATAGAAGCTTTCCACTTTTAATGTCCCGAAGAAACTCTCCATCGGTGCA
>NZ_PDBT02000092.1:0-7411 GCF_002551535.2 Neisseria sp. N95_16 | reverse complement strand
CTGTTGTGCTTTTCGGTAACAGTAGGTTCCGTTGACGGAATGCCGTCTGATTTCCCGACTGACGGTGGCGGGATGACAACCGATGTTCTGTGCGATTTGGTTTAGGGGTAGGTTGCGGTAATGTCTGGAAATGTAGTATCTTTGGTGTGAGGTCAGTTGTGTGTAGGCCATATTGCAATCTTTCTTGTCAGGAAAGGCAGTATACCACCGCATACTGGCCTTTTCTGTTATTGGAAATTGCACTTGTTAGGCGAATGTAAGGGCCTACTGATGACTAAATACACCATTTAAAGAAACCAACTCAAGCCGCTGATACAGCCAAACAGACGGGAAACAGCTAGAAAAAAGCCGTCTGAAACTTCCCATTTCAGACGGCCTATCATCAAAGCGATTTCAAGCTATTTTAAAACGTATCATCCGGCACACGCACCCAGCCTTCCATAATCACGCGGGCACTGCGGCTCATGACGGCTTTGGTGGCGGTCCATTGGCCGTCAACCAGTTCGGCTGATGCGCCCACACGCAAGGTGCCGGACGGGTGGCCGAAACGCACGGCATCGCGTTTACCGCCGCCTGCGGCCAAGTTCACCAAGCTGCCTTCGACGGCGGCTGCGGTGGCGATGGCAACGGAAGCTGTGCCCATCATGGCGTGGTGCAGTTTGCCCATGCTCATGGCGCGCACCAGCAAATCGATGTCGCCTGCTTGGATGGCTTTACCGCTGGACGCGGTGTAATCGGTCGGTGGCGCGACAAAGGCCACTTTCGGCGTGTGCGCGCGGGTGGCAGCTTCGGCCACGTCTTGAATCAAGCCCATCTTTACTGCGCCGTATGCGCGGATGGTTTCCAGTTTTTCCAAAGCGGCCGGATCGTTGTTGATGTCGTCCTGCAACTCGGTGCCGGTGTAGCCCAAATCGGCGGCGTTCAGGAAAATGGTCGGAATGCCGGCGTTAATCATGGTGGCTTTGAAGGTACCGATATTCGGCACTTCTAAATCGTCCACCACATTGCCGGTCGGGAACATGCTGCCTTCGCCGTCGGCAGGGTCGAGAAATTCGATTTGCACTTCGGCAGCAGGGAATGTCACGCCGTCAAGCTCAAAATCGCCAGTTTCCAACACTTCGCCGTTTTGCATCGGTACATGGGCAATGATGGTTTTGCCGATGTTTTTCTGCCAGATGTTGACGGTGCAAATGCCGTCTGAAGGGATTTTGGTCGAATCAACCAAGCCTTGTGAAATGGCGAATGCGCCCACGGCAGCGGTAAGGTTGCCGCAGTTGCCACTCCAATCGACAAACGGTTTGTCAATCGATACTTGACCAAACAAATAATCGACATCGTGGTCGGCGCGTTCGGATTTATCCAAAATTACGGCTTTGCTGGTGGACGAGCTGGCATTGCCCAAACCGTCGATTTGTTTGCCGTAAGGGTCGGGGCTGCCCAACACGCGCAACAGGATTTTATCGCGCGCTTCGCCTGCTTGTTGTGCGGCTTCGGGTAAATCGGTGCGTTTGAAAAATACGCCTTTGGATGTGCCGCCACGGTAGTACACGGCCGGGATTTTAATTTGCGGCATTTGGATTCTCCTTATTGTTCTTGTTTGGGTTTCAGACGGCCTGTTTAATACTAAGGCCGTCTGATTTTTTTCACAATATTTGTTGTCTGGTTAATGTGGGTTTACACCCACCCTACTCGCTATTCCATAAGTTTAGACGGCCTTGCGCATACACAAGGCCGTCTGAAACGCTTAGGCGGCGTTCCCTTCCAAGAAGTCTTGCGCGAAGCGTTGCAGCACGCCGCCGGCTTCGTAAATCAACACTTCTTCAGCGGTATCCAAGCGGCAGGTTACCGGTACTTCGACCGTTTCGCCGTTTTGACGGTGAATCACCAAGGTCAAATCGCAACGCGGTTCGCGTGTGCCGATGACATCGTAGGTTTCAGTGCCGTCCAAGGCCAGCGTGTGGCGGTTGGTGCCTTCTTTGAATTGCAGCGGCAACACGCCCATGCCGATCAGGTTGGTGCGGTGGATACGCTCGAAGCCTTCGGCCACAATCGCTTCCACACCGGCCAAACGCACACCCTTAGCTGCCCAGTCGCGGCTCGAGCCTTGGCCGTAGTCGGCACCGGCAACGATAATCAGCGGCTGTTTGCGGTTCATATAGGTTTCAATCGCTTCCCACATACGCATCACTTGGCCTTCCGGTTCCACGCGGGCGAGTGAGCCTTGCTTAGTGGTGCCGTCTTCGTTTTTCACCATCTCATTGAAGAGTTTAGGGTTGGCAAAAGTGGCGCGTTGGGCGGTCAGGTGGTCGCCGCGGTGGGTGGCGTAAGAGTTGAAATCTTCTTCCGGCAAACCCATTTTCGCCAAGTATTCACCGGCTGCACTGCTCGGCAGAATCGCATTTGACGGTGATAAGTGGTCGGTGGTGATGTTGTCAGGCAAAATCGCCAGCGGACGCATGCCTTTCAGCGTGCGCTCGCCTGCCAATGCGCCTTCCCAATACGGCGGACGGCGGATATAGGTCGACATCGGACGCCAGTCGTACAACGGGCTAGGTGCGCGCTCAGCAGCACCGGTGTCAAACATCGGAATGTAAATATCGCGGAATTGCTGCGGCTTCACAAATTCGGCCACCACGGCATCGATTTCCTCATCGCTCGGCCACAAGTCTTTCAGGCGGATTTCTTTGCCATCTACCACGCCCAATACGTCGTTTTCAATGTCGAAACGAATCGAACCGGCAATCGCGTAGGCCACCACCAGCGGCGGCGAAGCCAAGAAAGCTTGTTTAGCATACGGGTGGATACGGCCGTCAAAGTTGCGGTTGCCCGACAATACGGCAGTAGCGTACAAATCACGGTCGATGATTTCCTGCTGGATTTTCGGATCGAGCGCGCCGGACATACCGTTACAAGTGGTGCAGGCAAAACCGACCACGCCGAAGCCCAAGGCTTCCATTTCCGGCAGCAATCCGGCTTCTTTCAGGTACACTTCTGCCACTTTTGAGCCGGGTGCGAATGAGGTTTTCACCCACGGTTTACGTTTCAAGCCCAAGCGGTTGGCGTTGCGCGCCAGCAAGGCAGCGGCCACCACGTTGCGTGGATTTGACGTATTGGTACACGAGGTAATCGCCGCGATAATCACTGCGCCGTCCGGCATTTTGCCGTCGGTCGGTTCTTCGTAAGGGGCGGCAATGCCTTTGGCGGCCAAATCGGTGGTTGAGAAACGCGCATGTGGGTTTGACGGGCCGGCCATATTGCGGGTCACGGTGGACAAATCAAACTTCAACACGCGTGGATATTCGGCGATTTTCAGCGCATCTGCCCACAAACCGGCGGTTTTGGCGTAGGTTTCCACTAATTTCACCTGTGCTTCGTCGCGGCCGGTCAGTTTCAGGTAATCAATGGTTTGCTGGTCGATGGCAAACATGGCGGCAGTCGCGCCGAATTCAGGGGTCATGTTGGAAATGGTGGCACGGTCGCCAATCGACAGGCTGTCGGCACCTTCGCCGAAGAATTCAACAAACGCACCTACCACGCGCTCTTTACGCAAGAATTCGGTCAAGGCCAATACGATGTCGGTGGCGGTAATGCCCGGCTGGCGTTTGCCGGTAAGTTCCACGCCGACAATATCCGGCAGACGCATCATCGACGCGCGACCGAGCATCACGGTTTCGGCTTCCAAACCACCTACACCCACGGAAATTACGCCCAATGCATCAACGTGCGGCGTGTGTGAGTCGGTGCCGACGCAGGTATCCGGGAAAGCCACGCCGTTTTTCACTTGAACTACCGGCGACATTTTTTCCAAGTTGATTTGGTGCATGATGCCGTTACCCGCCGGAATCACGTCTACATTTTCAAACGCGGTTTTGGTCCAGTTGATGAAGTGGAAACGGTCTTCGTTGCGGCGATCTTCGATTTCGCGGTTTTTGCGGAAGGCATCCGGATCATAGCCGCCGCATTCCACGGCTAGCGAGTGATCGACGATCAACTGGGTTTGCACCACTGGATTCACTTTGGCCGGATCGCCGCCTTTTTCGGCAATCGCATCGCGCAAGCCTGCCAAATCCACCAATGCGGTTTGACCCAAAATATCGTGACACACCACGCGCGCCGGATACCATGGGAAATCGATTTCCTGTTTGTTGTCAATCAATTGACCCAGCCACGATTGCAGCGTGGCCAAATCCACCTTATCGGCGCGGTTGACCAAGTTTTCCGCCAAAATGCGGCTGGTGTACGGCAGCTTGTCGTATGAGCCGGGGCGGATGTCTTCACACGCTTGGCGTGCGTCGAAGTATTCCAGATTGGTATCAGGTAACGGTTTTTTATAGATTTGGTTAGACATGGTGATATCTCCAGTGATTTATGTTTTTCTTCTGTTTGACTGCTTGGGGTTTCAGACGGCCTGTTGTTTATCTCAAGGCCGTCTGAAAAATCGTTTTAATTTTAATAAGAGCGGCAGCCGTTTCAGACGGCCTGCCCTTTGTGCGCCACGATAACATTCGCGGCAACGCCAACAACACATTGCCATCATGTCGGCGCGGATAATGTTGGTTTAATTGCTCGATGTATGCCTGCATAAATTCGCCCTGCTGTGCTTCGTCCAAACAGGCCAGATAAGGGCGCAATGCGGTGCTGGCAAACATATCGGCGATGGCGACGGTATCGGGCAAAACGTGGTAATACACCGTGCGCCACACATCCACTTCGCAACCTTGCGCCACCAGCAAATCATAATAGCGGGATACGTCCCACACCGGTGGACGGCTGTCGGCGGCTTGGGTTAAATCTTTCCATTGGGGCAACGCAGCGGTGTCGCGCATGAGAAAATGCGACGGCTCATCCAAATTATCCGGCATTTGCGCCGCCAACACACCGCCTTGTTTCAACTGGCGAATCAGGTGCGGCAACAGCGTTTGCGGTGTGTCCGACCATTGCAGTGACGCATTGGCAAACACAATATCTTGCGGCGTTTCCGGCTGCCAATCGTGAAAATCCTGCAATACAAAACGGCAATCGGGCAATTTTTCCTGTGCCACAGCAAGCATGGCGGGTGAACTGTCCACGCCGGTAATCTCGGCTTGCGGCCATGCTTGGCGCAACAAGGCGGTGCTGCTGCCCGAACCGCAGCCCAAATCGGCGATCCGTTGCGCTTGAATGTGTGCAATCCGCGCCAACAATTCAGCCGGCGGGCGGTTGCGTTCTTTTTCAAAACGCTGATAGTGTTGCGGATTCCAATCTTTGCTCATGATGATTGCGCTTTAAGTTGGTTTCAGACGGCCTGTTTGATTAACGGTGGGTTTTGGTGTAGGTGGCGCGAACCATGTCGCACAAATCCACGCTAATCTGTATGCTCGGCGCTTGTGCGGTTAATTTTTGCACGGTTTCGGCCAAGGCGCGGCTCAATTCGGCTTGGGCGCTTTCGCTACGCCCTTCCAGCAAACGCAAGGTCAAATGGGCAAAGGCTTGTTTGCTGCCGCCGACCAAATAATCGGCTTGCTCATAGCGGCACAGGCGGATTTTCAAATCGTATTCTTCAAACAGGCCGCTGTTTAATAAGGTTTGGTGTAATTCTGGCAAGGCTTCTTGCGGCATTTCTACGCCGCCGTATTCAACAGTTAAATGAGGCATTTTGTTATGCTTTTTATTTTTTCAGACGGCCTAACCATTTGCCGCCGAACACATGAATCAGCAAACCGGCCATTACGACCACTATACCTGCCCAATGCCATGCGCCCAAACGTTCGCCTAAGAAGATATAGCCGACCAACAACGCAATCACCGGCACACACAGCGCAAACGGAGTAATCTTGCCTGCCGGATGGCGCGAGAGCAAATCGCCCCACGCGGTGTAGCCGACCAAACTCGACACATAGGCCAAAAACAAAATGCTGGCAATGCCCCAACCGCTGAGAGACAGCGTGTAAGAAACCAGACCATCGGCGCCATACATCATCAAAGAAACAGCGGTAAATGCCACCAAGGCCGACCAACTGCCCCACACCACCAATGAGAGCGGGTTCACCTGTCCGATGTATTTCACCACAATGTTGCCGACCGCCCAAGAAGCCGCCGCGCCGACCACTGCCAGCAAAGCCACCAACGGCATATTGCCTTGATATTGGCCGATGCCGATTAGCATCAGACCCACCGCAGCAGCAATCATACCCAACAAGTGATGACGTAATAGTGGCTCTCTCATCATCACACCAGCCACCAATACGGTAAGAAACACTTGCAATTGAATCAATAAGGCTCCCAAGCCTGTGGGCATACCCAGTTCCAGCGCGGTAAACATCAGCCCGAACTGGCCGAAACTGATGGTCAGGCCGTAAAGCGCGAGCCAGTACCAAGCCACTTTCGGCGGCCTGATAAACAATACCGCCGGAAAAATCACCAATAAAAACCGCAACAAGCCCAATATCATGGGCGGCACATCGGCCAAAGCGGTTTTCATAAAGAAAAAATTAATGCCCCAAATACCGACCACAGCGGCAATCAGCAAAGCGTCTTTTATGTTCATGGTGGGATACCGTTTGTGAAGTTATCGAGTGGAAACCATTTCCCATAAACCATGCAAACCGATAAAAAGCAATACCATACCAAACACGGCTTCCATTGTTTGGCGCACTATTATTTTTTCTAGAAACCGCCGAGCACCATGTGCCGCTAAAGCATAAACCGACATCACAACCGCTACCGCAATCACAAACCAAAATGAAAGCATGAAAAGCTGTATATTCTCCGACGCATCGGAATGGTGATCAATAAAACGGGGCAAATACGCAATCAGAAAAATAATGGTTTTGGGATTGATGATGGTAATCCAAAAACCCGCTTTCCAGTCAACATTTTTTACCGACACCGGCAAACCCGAACGAAGACTACTGATCGCCCGAAATGAACCATATGCTAAGTAAATCAGATAACAGGAAGAAAACACGTTCATTACAGTAAGCATGGATTCAGAAGAAGCAATAATACCGCCTACTCCTAAACACACCGCTACTAAAAGTAAAGCATCTGCCAACAATATCCCTGCCGTAATACTTGCCCCTTTTCTCCATCCCGAATGAATCGCCCCCTGTATTACCAACATCATGGCAGGGCCGGGCAAGGCGGCAACCAACATGCTTGACAATAAAAAGTAAACGGTTTGTGTGGCATTCATTTATTATCTGTCGGTCAAAACGTATACAACCGTATATTCCCTTGGCTTGAGCGCAAGCAAAATATTTGTTTGAGCTTCCTAAACCAACATTGCCTTTTGTCTTTCCAACTGAATCTTTATCTTTGGAAAATTATTTAATTACTAGGGCGTGTCCTCAATTTAACTTAGCATGAATAATAGAGCAAGCCAAGTAAAGCATCGATTTAAAATTACGAGCTAATTTCTCATAGCGAGTAG
>NZ_PDBT02000091.1:0-7774 GCF_002551535.2 Neisseria sp. N95_16 | reverse complement strand
CTGTTGTGCTTTTCGGTAACAGTAGGTTCCGTTGACGGAATGCCGTCTGATTTCCCGACTGACGGTGGCGGGATGACAACCGATGTTCTGTGCGATTTGGTTTAGGGGTAGGTTGCGGTAATGTCTGGAAATGTAGTATCTTTGGTGTGAGGTCAGTTGTGTGTAGGCCATATTGCAATCTTTCTTGTCAGGAAAGGCAGTATACTACCGCATACTGGCCTTTTCTGTTATTGGAAATTGCACTTGTTAGGCGAATGTAAGGGCCTGTTCACAATAAATAAATGAACAGGCCGTCTGAAATCATGGATGAAATGGTTTGTAACCTATAAATATCCGGAAAGGCAAAGCTATGCAGTCTGTGATTCATAAAACAGGTCTTGCACTGGCCATGGTGTTGAGCAGTTTTTTGCTGTTTGCTGCCGAATTAACCGCCATTCCGCCGCTCACGGCGCCGGTGATGGACAGTGCGCAGATGATGAGCGCTGAAGCGCGAGTCGAGCTGAATACGCATTTGACACAATACAGCAAAGAAAAAGGCAGCCAGATTGTGGTGTTGACCGTGCCGGCGATTTCACCGGAAAGCCCGTTTGATTATGCTTTGCGCGTGATGGAAACATGGCAACCGGGTCGCAAAGACATCAACGATGGTGTCTTGTTGCTGCTGGTGCGTGATGAACGCAAAACGCATTTGGCCGTCGGCCGCGGCTTGGAGGGCGCAATTCCTGATGTGTACGCCAAGCGCATTTTAGATGATGTGATGCGACCGTATTTGCAGCAAGGCCAAACTGATGCTGCGATTTATCAAGCAGTCGGGCAAATCGAACGGCTGATTGCCGGCGAGGGTTTGCCGGAAGCAGCGACCAGTGAATATGCCGAGCCGGCAGGTGAAGATGCATGGATGATGTTGCTGTTTGTGCCATTGGTGGCCGGCAGCTTCTTGAAATCCATTTTCGGCCGTATTTTAGGCAGCCTGATTACCGGCGGTGTGATGTTTGGTTTAACAGCCATGTTCGGCTGGGCATTGTGGATAGGCATCATTGCGGCCATTGGCGGAACATTATTTACATTCTTATTGGGTTCGAGCGCCTTTATTTCCGGTGGCGGAGGTGGTTTCGGCGGCGGCTTTGGCGGCAGTAGCCCACGCGGCGGCTGGCGAAACGGTGGCGGTGGCTTTGGAGGAGGCGGCTTCGGCGGCGGAGGCGGTGGTTTTGGAGGCGGCGGCGCTTCAGGGAGCTGGTAATGGAACAAAATAGATTTAAACGTTTATGGCAACACTGGAAATACCCACGCTGGCGTGTCGAGAAATTCTTTCCGACTGCGGATTTAGAACGCATCAGTCGCGAAATCGGTTTTTCAGAGCAAAAACATGCCGGCCAAATCCGCTTTGTGGTCGAATCGCGTTATGCCAACAGTGAAATATTGGCAAATGTTGACCCGCATACCCGTGCGCTGCAATGGTTCGGCCAGTTGGGTGTATGGGATACCGAACACAACAGCGGTGTGCTGGTGTATGTTTCCTTTGCCGATCATGTGGTGGAAATTGTGGCCGACCGTGGTGTCAGCCGCAAAGTGCCGCAAGAAAAATGGCAGGCAATTTGCGATTTGATTCGGGAATCTTTCCGCAAAGAGGAATATATTCAAGGTTTGGAAAACGGTTTACAGGGCGTCAGCCATGTATTGACCGAATTTTATCCGCGCGAACTCAATACGATTTATCGTGATGACTTGGATAATGATGTCATGATGGTGTAATGAATATATTCAATTGAAAGGCCGTCTGAAAACCAAAGGGTAATTGGTTTCAGATGGCCTTTTTAGTGTTGTAAAAATGAAAAAACAAATTGTTGAATATTCAATACAAGCTAAAATTTTATAGAAAAATAAATTACATCATGAAATAATATAGTTAAATATAAATATATCTATTAATCATATTTGATTTGCATAATAATAATTGCGGTGGAATTGCTAAAAAAATATATCCATACAGTATAAATATTCAAATTGAATTTTTAATTCGATATTATATATGATAAAGTAATTTTTCTATTTAGTTATTTTATAAATCATAAATAAATACATATGCTTAAAATTTATTTAGATGAATTATTTGCTGAGGTATATTCGTTAGAAAAAATTGCAGAAATATTAATATTAGTAAATAAAGTAAATATTATTTTAGTATTTTAAGTCCCTTTTGTCATTTATTTATACCGTTTGCCTAGTCATAATAAATGTAAATAAAAATATCACTAGAATGACATTGCTTACTAAATAGCTTGATTGCTCTAGGCTAAAGTCAGCATTTTTTTTATATTTTTGGGAGTGATACAACATGACTTATTATTACGGCGGTTTTTCTTCGGCCAGTTACAGCTACTGTGCCCCAGCTAAATCATACAGCATCAATAACTACTGCTCACCGACTACTTCTTACAAAGTGAGCTACAACAACTATTGCGCCCCTTCTTATTCTATTAAATCTTCTTCATTGCTTTCATTGTTCTGCGCACCAGTTTAGCCTACATATAAAGTGGTGTGCTATACCTACACTTACGATTGCACCCCAATCAAACCAATTGTTCCAAAACCAGAACCAAAATCAGAACCAAAACCTGAGCCTGTTCCAGAACAAAAACCAGAGCAGAAACCTGAACAACAACCTGCCCCAATTCCTGCACCAGAGCAAGAAGAAGTGTGCGAAGACTGTGTAGACGATCAAAACCAAGAAAATACTTTTGGTGGCAAAGATACCAATCCGGGTAATGTCATCAATGTGGTAAAACCTGAAGATGGTGCAAGCCATACTGAAGGTACTGCAGTTAAAGACACTATCTATGGTACCGATGGTGAAGATGTCATTTATGGTAAAGATGGTACTGATGTGATTTACGGTGGCCCAGGTAACGATACCATCAAAGGTGATAACGATGGTGATAGCCTGTATGGCGAAGCCGGTAAAGATTACTTGAATGGTGGTACGGGTAACGACTACCTGAATGGTGGTACTGGTGCTGATATTATGCGCGGCGGCGATGGCGGCGATGCTTACTATGTCGATAATGTAGGTGATGAAGTTATTGAAGATGGTAACCTTGCTTCAGGTCATGACGCTGTACGCAGTGAAATTGACTACACCTTGCCTAAGAACGTTGAAGACCTGTACCTGCAAGGTGATGGTGACATCAACGGCACCGGCAACGAGTTGAACAACACCATCAACGGCAACTCAGGCAACAACAAACTGTTCGGTATGGACGGTGATGATTGCTTAGTTGGCAAAGATGGCAACGATTACTTGGACGGCGGCTTAGGCGACGACGTATTGATCGGCGGCTTGGGTAACGACACTTACTTCTTCGATAAAGGCTACGGCTACGACATCATCGAAGATAATGGTGGCGACGGTACCTTGGTATTTGGTGAAGGCTTCTGCTTAGAAGACGTAATCTTGTGCCAAGAAGGTGATGACTTGAGCATTACCTTTGCCAACAGCAGCGACAGCATCTTGGTAGGCGATTGGTTTGTTGGTTCTGACAACCAAATCGAAACCTTCAAATTCTCTGATGGTACTTCTTACCAAGTTGGCGGTTACAGCACCGGCGCCTTGGCTTTGGAGCAAATCCAAGAGCAAACCCAAGCAGCGATTGCTTAATATGGTTTAGCCGATTACGCTTGAATCAGGCCGTCTGAAAGACTTTTGTCTTTCAGACGGCTTTTTTTATTTGATGACAGACTGCCTTGTCTTCAGAAATTCGGCTAAAATAACACTTTTGAATCCTGACTGGAAAGACTCTCGACATGGCGGCAATCAGTTTGAAAAATATTTATTCGGGCAAAGTACGTGACTTATATGAAATCGACGACAAACGCATGCTGATGGTCGCTTCTGACCGTTTGTCGGCTTTTGACGTGATTTTGGACGACCCGATTCCCACCAAAGGCGAAATCCTGACGCAGATTTCCAATTTCTGGTTTCAAAAACTGGCGCATATTATGCCGAACCATTTCACCGGCGATACCGTGTACGATGTTTTACCGGAAAACGAAGCAAAAGCATTGGAAAAGCGCGCCGTTGTGGCGAAAAAACTTACGCCGGTGAAGGTTGAAGCGATTGTGCGCGGTTATTTGGCCGGCAGCGGTTGGAAAGACTATCAGAAAACCGGTACTGTTTGCGGCATTAAATTACCCGAGGGCATGCAGGAAGCGCAGCAGTTGCCGGAAGTGATTTTTACTCCGTCAACTAAAGCCGAAGTGGGCGACCATGATGAAAACATTAGCTTTGAGCAATGCGAACAAATTATTGGTAAAAAATTGGCAGCCGAAGTGCGTGAGAAAGCGATTCAGCTCTATACCGAAGCGGCCGAATACGCCAAGTCACGCGGCATCATTATTTGCGATACCAAGTTTGAATTCGGCTTGGATGAAAACGGCACCTTAACCTTGATGGACGAAGTGCTCACGCCTGATTCAAGCCGTTTTTGGCCGGCCGATCAATACCAAGTCGGCACAAATCCGCCTTCGTTTGATAAACAGTTTGTGCGCGATTGGTTGGAGCAAAGTGGTTGGGACAAACAAGCCCCAGCACCGAAAGTGCCGGTGGAAGTGATTGAAAAAACCGTGGAAAAATATCAAGAAGCGTTGAATTTGTTGACACGTTAAGATGTAATGAGGCTGTCTGAAAGGAATACTCTTTCAGACGGCCTTTGACATTTGAATAAAATCACCATATGGATTTAGCGGCAGTTTGCCGTTATAATTACAGGTTGGATGGTCATAAGAGGCCGTCTGAATATTAATCAACCCGCTGCATCAGCCTGAAACCCTAACCATGCACATTCACGCTTTAGTGTGCATCATTAGTGTTTTAGCGGTGCGGCAACATTGAAAGGACAAACATGTTCAATAAACACATCAAAACCTTCCAATACGGCGATCAAACCGTCACTTTGGAAACCGGCGAAATCGCACGCCAAGCCGCTGCGGCCGTTAAAGTATCGATGGGCGACACCGTGGTATTGGTTGCCGTCACCACAAATAAAGACGTGAAAGAAGGTCAAGACTTCTTCCCGTTGACCGTGGATTACTTAGAGCGTACTTATGCTGCCGGTAAAATCCCGGGCGGCTTCTTCAAGCGCGAAGGTAAGCAAAGCGAAAAAGAAATTTTGACCAGC
The DNA here is from genome assembly GCF_002551535.2 of Neisseria sp. N95_16. NCBI lineage: Bacteria > Pseudomonadati > Pseudomonadota > Betaproteobacteria > Neisseriales > Neisseriaceae > Neisseria > Neisseria sp. N95_16. The sequence continues at coordinate 2,600 of NZ_PDBT02000091.1, read as the reverse complement.
CGTCTGATCGACCGTCCGATTCGCCCGCTGTTCCCGGAAGGCTTCTACCACGACATTCAAATCGTGGCGATGGTGGTATCGGTTGACCCTGAAATCGATTCTGATATCCCTGCCATGTTGGGCGCGTCTGCCGCCTTGGTATTGAGCGGCGTACCGTTTGCCGGTCCGATTGGCGCGGCGCGCGTGGGCTATGTGAATGGCGCATACGTATTGAACCCAACCAAAGCGCAATTGGCTGAATCTCAATTGGATTTGGTGGTTGCCGGTACTGAAAAAGCCGTATTGATGGTGGAATCTGAAGCCGACATCCTGCCTGAAGACGTGATGTTGGGTGCGGTGGTTTACGGCCACGATCAAATGCAAGTGGCGATTCAAGCCATCAACGAATTTGCCGATGCGGTTAACCCAGAAGTATGGGATTGGAAAGCGCCGGAAACCAATGAAGAATTGGTGGCTAAAGTGCGCGAAATTGCTGGCAATGCCATTGGCGAAGCGTTCAAAATCCGCTCTAAACAAGCGCGTTCAGCCAAACTGGACGAAGCTTGGGCAGCCGTTAAAGATGCTCTGATTACCGAAGAAACCGACACTCTGTCTGCCAACGAAATCAAAGGCATTTTCAAACACTTGGAAGCCGATGTGGTGCGCAGCCAAATCTTGGATGGCCAGCCGCGTATCGACGGCCGCGATACCCGCACCGTGCGTCCGCTGAACATTCAAACCGGCGTATTGCCACGCACCCACGGTTCGGCTTTGTTTACCCGTGGCGAAACCCAAGCCTTGGCCGTTGCCACTTTGGGCACTTCGCGCGACGAGCAAATCATTGATGCTTTGAGCGGTGAATACACCGACCGCTTCATGCTGCATTACAACTTCCCGCCGTATTCTACTGGTGAAGTTGGTCGCGTTGGTGCGCCGAAACGCCGCGAAATCGGTCACGGCCGCTTGGCCAAACGCGCTTTGTTGGCGGTATTGCCTGAGCCGGAAGATTTCAGCTACACCATGCGCGTGGTATCTGAAATTACTGAATCAAACGGTTCGTCTTCCATGGCTTCGGTGTGTGGTGGCTGTTTGAGCCTGTTGTCTGCCGGTGTGCCGTTGAAAGCACACGTGGCCGGTATTGCCATGGGCTTGATTTTGGACAACAACAAATTTGCTGTGTTGACCGACATCTTGGGCGACGAAGACCACTTGGGCGATATGGACTTTAAAGTAGCCGGTACCACCGAAGGCGTGACCGCGCTGCAAATGGACATCAAAATCCAAGGTATTACCAAAGAAATCATGCAAATCGCTTTGGCACAAGCCAAAGAAGCACGTTTGCACATCTTGGCGCAAATGCAGGAAGCTGTGGCCGGTCCGCAAGAATTGTCGGCACACGCTCCGCGCTTGTTCACCATGAAAATCAATCAAGATAAAATCCGTGATGTGATTGGCAAAGGCGGCGAAACCATCCGCGCGCTGACCGCTGAAACCGGCACCGAAATCAACATCGCCGAAGACGGCACCATTACCATCGCAGCGACCACGCAAGAAGCCGGTGATGCCGCCAAAGCCCGCATCGAGCAGATTACTGCCGAAGTCGAAGTGGGTAAAGTGTACGAAGGCACTGTGGTGAAAATCTTGGACAACAATGTCGGTGCGATTGTGTCTGTGATGCCAGGCAAAGACGGCTTGGTACACATCAGCCAAATCGCCCATGAGCGCGTGAAAAACGTGAGCGACTACTTGCAAGTCGGCCAAACTGTGAAAGTGAAGGCCTTGGAAGTGGACGACCGCGGTCGTGTACGCTTGTCAATGAAAGCATTGTTGGAAGCGCCTGCCGCTGAATAATCCATATATTAGTGCAAACGGCTTGATTCGTGTTAACATGAATCAAGCCGTTTTTTATGACGGATATTTTTCAGACGGCATGAGATGGTATAGCCGGTCAGAGGCCGTCTGAAACCATATTGCCCACATGGAAAGAAAGGAAGATTATGAAAACCTTATTCATCAAAACCATTGCCGCAGTAGCAGCCTTATCGGCGCTGAGTGCGTGTGCTGTTTCCGATTCAACCACAACGCATTACACCAACGATCCGAATGTGACCATCACGACCGATAAAAGCTGGGACGGTCTTAAGCAGCCGCTGCAAACTGCATTGTAAGAGCAAATTCGTGGTTTGAATAATCAAATGGTGGTGAACGATATTCGCAAAGTCGAAACCGATCGCCGCACAGTCAATGGCCGAGAATATGTGGCCTTGAATTTCCATGATGCCAATGGCCGCATTTTCCGCACACGCGTGTTGGCTTCGCAAATTACTGACGCGCAAATCCAGCAATTCAAAAAGGTTAAAGGCGCAACCTTTATCGGCGTGATTCCGGTATCTAATCGCGAAAATACTTATATGTTCCAACGCATTAGCGCTATGCGGATTTAAATCGTGAAATGACAACAGGCCGTCTGAAACCTAATTGTTTCAGACGGCCTGTTTATTTATAGTTGTTTAAAATTTCAATGTAAGTCGCCAACACCTTTTGCACGAATTTTTGGCAGCTTTTGCACTTTTTGAAAATATAAATCCTACCACCTTTTGCACATGATTAAAGCCCATTTA
>NZ_PDBT02000090.1:0-7789 GCF_002551535.2 Neisseria sp. N95_16 | reverse complement strand
CCGCCGACCGAGAAAGACATTGGACTATGAGACACCGGGTGATCTGTTTTCAGCAGCCCTTGCCAATGGCATTTGAGCGTTGCACTTGAAATGCGAATGTAAGGCCGTCTGAAAGCCGAGTTAAGGGTTCTTATTGTTTTCATTGTTTTGCTGGCGCATTTCTTCATAAATCGCCTGTTGCGCCAATACCGAGCCTTCCGGTGCCTGCGAAGTATCGCCGTCTTCCCACGGTGCATTATCCGGCACGGTTTCGATGTGAATGGTGCTGAGTGAATAATCCGGTTGGTAGTGTAAATCGTATTTGGCTGCTTTGATGGTTGCCAACATGATTAAACTCATGATGATCAGCAAAGGCGCACCGGCAAAAATCGAGGCCGTCTGAAGGGTGGACAAGTCGCCGATAAACATCAACACCGCCGGCATGAAGCATAAAGTAAACGCCCAGAACAAGCGGTTCCAGCGGTGTGGCTCGTCGTTGACTTCATGCTGCACCACCGAAGAAAGAATGTAGGAAATGCTGTCGAACGTGGTGGCAGTGAAGATAATCGCCAACACGGTAAACACGGCAATCACCAATTTCGCCATCGGCAAGGTGTTCAATACGGCAAAAATAGTGGCGGTAGCACCTTGCTCATTCAACACGGCCACCACATCGAGCGCGCCGGTCAATTGCAGATACATGCCGTAGTTGCCCAAGATGATGAAAAACACCGAGCAGCCGAGCGAGCCGAAGAAAATCGAGCCGACCGCCATTTGACGGATGGTGCGGCCTTTGGAAATTTTGGCGATAAACAAACCGATGGTCGGCGCAAACACCAGCCACCATGCCCAGTAGAACACCGTCCAATCCTGAGGGAAGCCTGTTTTTTGGAAGCCGTGGCCGGAGAATTCGCCGAATGCTTCCGTCCACGTCATCATCTTAATCATATTGGTGAGTGAGCGGCCAATGCTTTCCAAGCCGGTATTGAGCATAAACACCGTCGGCCCCGTCACCAACACAAACAGCAAAAACGCCACAGCCATATAGAAATTGATGTTGGATAAAAATTGAATGCCGCCGCGCAAGCCCTGATAGGCGCTGTAGGCAAAAATCAGCGTGGTCACCAGCAGCACCACCAATTGCATGGTGATGTCTTTCGGTGTGTTGAAAAGTTCGTGCAGGCCTTCAGTAATCATGGGTGAGGCCAAACCGAGCGAGGTCGCGCCGCCGCCAATCATGCCGAACACAAAGAAAATATCCACCAGCTTGCCCCAGTTGCTCTTGGCGAATTTCTCGCCGAAAAGCGGCATCAGGCTTTGGCTGACCTTCAAAATCGGCGAATTGCGTACATGGGCAAAATAGGCAATTGACACGGCGGGCACCAAATAAATCGCCCACGCCACCGGCCCCCAGTGGAACATGCCGTAGGTCGCCGCCCAGCGCACGGCTTCCGGCGATTTCGGTTCAATGCCGAAAGGCGGGCCTTGATAGTAGTAAACCCATTCCAAAATGCCCCAGTACATAATGCTCGCGCCGATGCCGCCGCAAAACATCATTGCCGCCCACAAGCCGGTTTTGAATTCGATGTCGTCTTCGGGTTTGCCTAATTTGATGTTGCCGATGTCGGATGAGCAGATATACACCACAAACAAAATCGACAACACGCCAAACGCCAAATAAGCACCGCCGAGTTTGTTGGTGACAAATTGTTTGGTCGCACCGACCCATGCCGCGCCTTGCTCGGGGAACAGCACCAAAGGCAGGGTCACGGCAAACAGAATCAGCAGCGTGCCGAAAAAAGTAAATTTATCAATGCGGGTATCGGGCGTGGCCGAGGTTTTTTGACGGAAATATTGATCGGTATTGAACATACCCAAATGGCGCGAATGCGTCATTTTGACCGGTTTGTATTTAAGTTCGGGGCGGGAATCTTTATTCATGGGATGACTTTCTTATTGTTATGTCACGATAAATGAGCATGTGTTTTCAGACGGCCTTTTCTAAGCATTAGGCCGTCTGAAAAACCGTTAGCCGCGTTTGGCTTGGCCACGCACGGGCGCACCGTTGGCGACATAATAGTCTGCCTCTGATTTCGGCAGCTTGCGGCCGCGCATGGCATCGGCGATTTTTTCACCGATCATGATGGTGGTGGCGTTCAGGTTGCCGGTGATGATGTCGGGCATGATGGACGCATCGACCACGCGCAAGCCTTCCACGCCGTGTACGCGACCTTGGTTGTCGACCACGGCATCATTGCCTTCGCCCATCGCGCAGGTGCAAGACGGGTGGTAGGCGGTTTCGGCGTGGTTGCGCACATATTCGTCGATTTGTGCATCGGTTTGCACGTCTAAGCCCGGGGTGATGATGGCGCCGCGATAAGGGTCGAGCGCGGGCTGATCCATAATTTCGCGTGTGATGCGGATGGCGGCGCGGAATTCTTCCCAGTCTTGTTCATGGCTCATGTAGTTGAACAGAATGCTCGGATGCTCGGCCGGATTGCGTGATTTGAGTTTGATGCGGCCGCGGCTGAGCGAGCGCATCGAGCCGACGTGGGCTTGGAAGCTGTGTGATTTGCTGGCATTGCGGCCATCGTAGCGCACGGCTATCGGCAGGAAGTGATATTGGATATTCGGCCACTCGAATTTTTCGTGGCTGCGGATAAAGCCACCGCCTTCAAAGTGGTTGGTTGCGCCCAAGCCGGTGCCGTTGAACAGCCATTCCGCGCCGATGGCGGGTTTGTTCCACCAATGGGTTGCCGGCGCGATGGAAACGGGCTGGGTGCATTCGTATTGCATGTAGAGTTCGAGATGGTCTTGCAGGTTGTTGCCCACGCCCGGCAAATCCAAGATTTCGCTCACACCTGCTTCGGCCAGCCATGCGCCGGGGCCGATGCCGCTGCGTTGCAGGATTTGCGGTGAGGCAATCGCACCGGCCGAGACAATCACCTCTTGTCGCGCTTCCACGGTTTTCAGACGGCCTTGATGCTCAAAACGCACCCCGCGCGCGCGTTTGCCGTCAAACAGCACCACATCGGTCAGTGCGCCGGTGAGAATGGTGAGACGTTCGCGGTGTTTGGCCATGTCGAGATAACCGCGTGAAGTGGACGAGCGGCGGCCTTCGGGATTGACAAACCTATCCATCGGACCGAAGCCTTCTTGTTGGTAGCCGTTTAAATCATCGGTGCGCGGATAGCCTGCATCCACACCGGCCTGAATCATGGCTTCGAATAAGGGATTGGCGTCTTTTTTGGCGGTGGTGACGTGAATCGGGCCGTTGCCGCCGTGGTAATCGTTTTCACCGGCATCGCGGTGTTCCGATTTTTTGAAATAGGGCAGGCAGTCGAGGTAAGACCAGTCGGCCAAGCCGTCTTTTTTTGCCCAATGGTCGAAATCAAGCGCGTTGCCGCGGATGTAACACATACCATTAATCAACGACGAGCCGCCCAAACCTTTGCCGCGGCCGCAGTCCATCACGCGGTTGTTCATGTAAGGTTCGGGGTCGGTTTTATAGCCCCAGTTGTAGGTGGTGCCTTGCAGCGGCATGGCCAATGCGGCGGGCATTTGGGTGCGGAAATCTAAGCGGAAATCGGGCAAACCGGCTTCCAACAGTAAAACGGAAACGTTTTCGTCTTCGGTCAAACGCGCCGCCAACACCGCGCCTGCGCTGCCTGCGCCGATGATGATGTAGTCGTAAGCGGATTTTAAAGTCGGGTTGGGATGAATCATCTTGTATTCCTTTCTTGTTATCGGTTTGACGGAAGATATGCTCGAGGCCGTCTGAAACGCTTAATCGCTTTGATTGCTTTGGCCGCTGTAGTTGCGGTCGCGATCCAGCGTTTCGATGCAGTCGCGCATCCATTGCCATGCCAGCGTTTGCTGGTCGCCGTAGGCATCCCATAGTGCATCTTCGCTCAATACGCTGTATTCGCCCTGCGTGGTTAAGTCGGGCTGCCAGCCTTGTTCTTCGGCTTCCAAGCAAGCGCGGTATTCGCCGCCGAAGTAAAACGTTGCCAATTCGCGCATAATCGCGTCGCCGCGCTGCCAGTCTTGGCGTGCGGCTTCGAGTTTGGGCAGAAGCTGCGTCCATTCTCGGTAGAGGGTTTGGATTTCGTCAAGGCGTTGTTGGGTCGGTTGGCTCATGTGGTTTTCCTGAGAAATTGAAAAATGGTTTTCAGACGGCCTTAAAACACCGATTGAAACTCACCCAAATCCACCAAAACCGATTTGGTTTGGGTGTAGTGCATCAGGGTTTGCACGCCGTTTTCGCGGCCGATACCTGATTGCTTGTAGCCGCCCACCGGCATTTGCGCCGGCGATTCGCCCCATGCGTTGAGCCAGCAGATACCGGCTTGCAGACGGCCGATGATGCGGTGAGCGCGCTTGATGTCGTTGGAGACCACACCAGCCGCCAAGCCGTAATCAGTGTTGTTGGCGCGTTCGATGGCTTCGTCTTCGGTTTCATAAACCAAAATACTCATCACCGGCCCGAAAATCTCATCGCGGCAGATGGCCATGTCGTCGGTGCAGTCGGTGAACACGGTCGGCGCAACGTAGGCACCATCGACCAAACCGTCATCTCTCAGACGGCCGCCGCCGGTTAAAAGCGTGGTGCCTTCCTGTTTGCCGCGTTCGATGTATTCCAACACTTTTTCCATATGCGGGAAGCTGGCCAATGGGCCGAAATTGGTGGCTTCATCGAGCGGGTCGCCAATGCGGATGCGATTCACGCGCTCGATGATTTTTTGTTCAAACTCGGCTTTCAAGGTTTTCGGCACAAACACGCGCGTGCCGTTGGTGCAGACTTGGCCGGAGCTGTAGAAATTTGCCATCATGGCAATGTCGGCGGCGGTATCTAAATCGGCATCGTCGCAGATAATCAGCGGCGATTTGCCGCCCAATTCCATGGTGACGTCTTTCAGGCTGCTTTCGGCGGCTTGTGCCATCACTTTTTTGCCGGTCGGCACACCGCCGGTAAAGGAAATTTTGGCGATGTACGGATGATTGCTCAATGCCGCGCCGACACGTCCACCGCCTTGCACCACGTTAAACACGCCATCTGGCAAACCCGCTTCGGTGAAAATTTCCGCCAGCTTGATAGCGCCGGTAGGCGTGGTTTCGCTTGGTTTGAACACCATCGCATTGCCTGCCGCCAAAGCAGGGGCGGCTTTCCACATCGCAATTTGAATCGGATAATTCCACGCGCCTATGCCGCCGACCACGCCCAACGGCTCTTGGCGCGTGTAGGCAAACGCATTTTCGCGCAACGGAATCTGGCGGCCTTCGATGGCCTGCGCCAAACCGGCATAATATTCAATCACATCAGCACCGGTCACCACATCGACATACAGCGTTTCCGACAAAGGCTTGCCGGTATCCAACGTTTCGATACGGGCAAGTTCGTCATTGCGCGCACGCAAAATCTCCACCGCTTTGAGCAAAATGCGGCTGCGCTCCACCGCCGTCATCGCCGCCCAAACTTTCTGGCCTTCGATGGCCGTCTGAACCGCGCGTTCGATTTCGGCTTCATCACTTTCCTGCACGCGGGCAAGGATTTCGCCATTGGCCGGATTGATGTTGTCGAAAGTGTCGGCATTCGGATTCGGGGTGACATGGGTGCCGTTGATGTAAGCAGTAAGCGTTTGCATGATGAACTCCTTCACGATAATCGGTTTTGATTTTGGTATAAATTCTCAACTACTTCTTACCATAACATAAATTGAACATTATTCAAAATCCGCATAAAAGCAGGGTCTTGCTTGAAAAGTATTCATAAAAATCAAGCTGTCGTTTTAAAGTAAACAGCTTTTCAGACGGCCTGATTGCGTTTAAAACCTTACGAAAAGCTGATTTTCGGTTAGAATCAAGAAGTCTGAAATTTCTGTTTCAGACGGTCTGACTTTTAGGTTGAGGCCGTCTGAAAAAAGTAACCATTAAGCGAGAAAATTTATGAGCCAATACGTTTATTCCATGCTGCGTGTGAGCAAGGTTGTGCCGCCGCAAAAAACCATTATTAAAGACATTTCATTGTCGTTTTTCCCCGGTGCCAAAATCGGCCTGTTGGGCTTGAACGGCGCGGGTAAATCCACCGTGTTGCGCATTATGGCGGGCGTGGACAAAGAATTTGAAGGCGAAGCCGTGCCGATGAGCGGCATCAAAATCGGCTACCTGCCACAAGAGCCGGAGCTTGATCCGGAAAAAACCGTGCGCGAAGAAGTCGAAAGCGGTTTGGGCGAAGTGGCTGCCGCGCAAAAACGCTTGGAAGAAGTGTATGCCGAATACGCCAATCCCGATGCCGATTTTGATGCATTGGCAGAAGAACAAGGCCGTCTGGAGGCGATTATTGCGGCTGGTTCGTCAACTGGTGGCGGTGCCGAACACGAATTGGAAATCGCCGCCGACGCGCTGCGCTTGCCCGATTGGGACACCAAAATCGGCGTGTTATCGGGCGGTGAAAAACGCCGCGTGGCCTTGTGCAAACTGTTGTTGAGCAAGCCTGATATGCTGTTGTTGGATGAGCCGACCAACCACTTGGATGCCGAATCAGTCGAATGGCTGGAGCAATTTTTGGTGCGCTTCCCCGGCACCGTGGTTGCCGTGACCCACGACCGCTATTTCTTGGACAACGCCGCCGAATGGATTTTGGAACTCGACCGTGGCCACGGCATTCCGTGGAAAGGCAACTACTCTTCATGGCTGGAGCAAAAAGAACAACGCTTGGCCAACGAAGCCAAATCCGAAGCCGCCCGCATCAAAGCCATGAAACAAGAATTGGAATGGGTGCGCCAAAACGCCAAAGGCCGCCAAGCCAAATCCAAAGCCCGTTTGGCGCGTTTTGAAGAAATGAGCAATTACGAATACCAAAAACGCAATGAAACACAGGAAATCTTTATCCCTGTGGCCGAGCGTTTGGGTAACGAAGTGATTGAGTTCACCAACGTGAGCAAATCGTTTGGCGACAAAGTATTGATTGACGACTTGAGCTTCAAAGTGCCGGCCGGTGCGATTGTCGGCATCATCGGCCCCAACGGCGCGGGTAAATCGACCCTGTTCAAACTGATTTCCGGTAAAGAACAGCCCGATTCCGGCGAAGTGAAAATCGGCCAAACCGTCAAAATGTCGCTCATCGACCAAAGCCGCGAAGGCCTGCAAAACGACAAAACCGTGTTCGACAACATCGCCGAAGGCCGCGACATCTTGCAAGTCGGCCAATTTGAAATCCCCGCACGCGCCTACCTCGGCCGCTTCAATTTCAAAGGCAGCGACCAAAGCAAAATCGCCGGCAACCTCTCCGGCGGCGAACGCGGCCGCCTGCACTTGGCCAAAACCCTGCTGAGCGGCGGCAACGTCTTACTGCTCGACGAACCATCAAACGACCTCGACGTCGAAACTCTGCGCGCCCTCGAAGATGCTTTGCTCGAATTCGCCGGCAGCGTGATGGTGATCTCGCATGACCGCTGGTTCCTCGACCGCATCGCCACCCACATTCTCGCCGCCGAAGGCGACAGTAAATGGGTGTTCTTCGACGGCAATTACCAAGAATACGAAGCCGACAAAAAACGCCGCTTAGGCGAAGAAGGCGCAAAACCGAAACGGATTAAGTATAAACCGGTAACACGTTGATTTAATTGAGTGATGAAAAGGCCGTCTGAAAAAATAGTTTTTCAGACGGCCTTATATATTGCGCTTCATCAGGGGCGTATTTTTTTAATTCATGTAAAGCCCCTTAACTTAGCCAGTGAAGGGGCTTTAATCATGTTTATTTTTTATACCGTCAATCCCGAACCCGAACTTCAACCCAAATCATTCATCG
>NZ_PDBT02000008.1:0-48866 GCF_002551535.2 Neisseria sp. N95_16 | reverse complement strand
CCGCCGACCGAGAAAGACATTGGACTATGAGACACCGGGTGATCTGTTTTCAGCAGCCCTTGCCAATGGCATTTGAGCGTTGCACTTGAAATGCGAATGTAAGGGCCTTTGATTTCATCAAAGATGGCTTTGCGGTGTACCGAACATTGATTGGTGCTGAGGTGAAATAAGGCTTCCGGCGGTACATCCTGCCGCTGGCAATATTGATACAGCTCCTGCGCCCATTTTTTGGTATTGACGATAAACAGGCAGCTTGAGGCCGTCTGAAACTGTTCCAGCAAGAATGCGCCGGCTTCACCCACCGGCCAGCCGCCCGCCTTTGGCTTATAGTGAATTTCCACGCGCGATAAATCATCAAATAATTGATTCAGCGTTTTGTTCCGTCCCATAATTTCCGCATTTTCCGCCAGCTTTAACGCCCCCAAATCGGATTTGTGCAATTTATCCAGCAACGGCTGGGTTGCCGTGCACAATACCGCACTAGATTTGCCGAATTGCGTCAGCCAGTTCAGCACATTGCAAAACAGATGTACGCACTTCACCGGCAAGGTTTGGATTTCGTCAAAAATCAGTACACTTTTTGTCATTGCATGCACATGCCGCACACCACGCGTACCGCCGCCGAACCAGGCATCTAGAAACTGCACCATGGTGGTGAAAACAATCGGCTTGTCCCAGTTTTCCGAAAGCAGTTTGTCTTGCCAGTTTTGCTGTTCGGGCTCAAGGTTGGAATGGTGTTCCAGCACCCATTTTTGACATTCGGAACATACACGGCATGAATCGCCGTTATCTTTTGGATTTAAACAATATACTTTACGTACTGCTTCGGCATTTTGGTCAATGATAGAAGTATAAGGAATAATATAAATAATACGGTCAAGCTTGTGCTGTTTGGCGTGATGCAAAGCATATCTCAAACTAGCTAATGTTTTACCGCCGCCGGTCGGCACGGTTAAAGTGTAAATGCCTTGAGGATCATTTGCACGCTTCAGGCAGGTAGCAGAAATCTCACTGCGGACTTCATCAATCGGATAACGGATTTCAAAATTTGCCAAATGCATTTCCAATTTATCAATGGCTTGCTGCCAATCAGGGGATTGATCCAGACGGCGTAAATCTTTCTGCTCCTCCCGTTCAAAATCGGCACTGTTGATGCGGTCGGCATCAATCAGACAACTGAACAGGAAACGGGTTAAACAGCCGATATAGAATTCTTTGATTTTGTCGTTACTGTCAGGATTCTTAAAAATGGCGGCAAGCGGCTTTAATAGCGATTTCACTAAATTTTCGCCCGCCAACTCTTCCGCCCGTATTTTCACCGCCTTATCAGCACGTTGTTCACATTCGCTTAAATGGGTCAGCTCGTCTTCTTTATCAAAGCGTTTTTGCCACACCGCTTCGCCGTTCATACTTAAACAGTCGATCAAGCCTTCGCCGTGATGCGAAGCAATACACAAGCCCAATATTTGCCCGACCAACTCGCCGATGCCGTTTTGTGCCCCGAACTTTTTCAAACGGCGGTAAACCCACTGTGCCCCAGCGGTAGAATGGTCGATTTTCTGACCGTTCGGGAGAACATAGTCATTATCCGCATCGGGATCTTGGCCAGTTACCGCCCTGATATATTCCTGAAACGCCGTAGAATACTTGCCAAAATCATGCATGAGTCCCAGTAATTCACCTGCTTCGGACAATTCCAGCTTTTTTGCCAAAGCCTGAGCAATCGCTGCAGTTTCAATTAAATGAGTTTCAACCGATTGCTCGGCTTTATCAAACGCCCGCACATGCGCAATAGCTTGTTTCACTTCTCTTCCCCTTTCAGCTGATATTGAAATAATCCCATATAGTCATACCAAATCATTGTAACTGCTTACTCTTTGATTTTCACCATAAACAACAAATCAATAAAATTTAAAACACATGAAAAAGCCGTCTGAAAATCTCTTTTCAGACGGCCTCATTTACTTATTCCAATCAGCTTGCTGCGCGATAATCCGCGTCAGCTTTTTCGAATTTTTCAATCACTTCACGGCTGGGCTCTTTGCCTATCAGTGACACAATATAAGTCACCAACCAGCAGGCGATGAAGCCCGGTACGATTTCGTACATGGTGGCCATGCCGGCGTTTTTGAGTGCCGGATTGGCGAATTCTGCCCACAATACCACCACGACGGCACCGGTAATCATGCCCCATAATGCGCCGTTGGCGGTCATGCGTTTCCAGAATACGGATAAGATTACCACCGGGCCAAACGCGGCGCCGAAGCCTGCCCATGCGTAAGATACCAAGCCCAAGACTTTGCTGTCGGGATTACCGGCAATCAGAATGGCAATCACGGCCACGGCCAATACCATGATGCGGCCGACCCATACCAATTCTTTTTGAGCTGCATCTGGGCGCAGGAAGCCTTTGTAGAAGTCTTCAGTGATCGCGCTTGAGCACACCAGCAATTGGCAAGACAAGGTGGACATTACCGCCGCCAAAATCGCGCTCAAAATCACACCGGCGATCCATGGGTTGAACAATAAGGTGGCCAAGGCGATGAACACGCGTTCGTTGTTGCCTTCCATCGCAGACACTTGTTCAGGATGGCCACCAAAATAGGCGATACCGAAATAACCTACGGCTACGGCACCAGATAAGCAGACAATCATCCATGTCATACCGATGCAGCGTGCGCTTTTCAGCGATTGCACGTTTTCAGCAGCCATAAAGCGCGCCAAGATGTGTGGTTGGCCGAAATAGCCCAAGCCCCATGCGGCGGTGGAAATAATGCCCAAGAAGGTGGTTCCGGCAAACAAGCTGCCGTATTCTTGGCCGGTGGTTGCAGCCACGGCTTGTACTGCCGCGCTCATTTCTTCTGCGCCACCCAAGCTCAAGTACACCATTACAGGCGTCAGAATCAGGGCGAACAGCATCAGTGTTGCTTGTACAGTATCCGTCCAGCTCACTGCTAAGAAACCGCCGATAAAGGTATAGGCAATGGTTGCACCCGCACCCAGCCAAATGGCGGTTTCGTAGCTCATGCCTTCAAACAAGCTTTGGAACAAACGCGCACCGGCTACCACGCCTGAAGCGCAGTAAATGGTGAAGAAAAACAGAATAATAATTGCGGAAATCACTTTCATCGCTTGGCCTTTGGCGCCAAAGCGGTGGAAGAAATAATCCGGCAGGGTCAAGGCGTTGTTGGCGTATTCGGTGTGCACGCGTAAACGGCCTGACACAAACAACCAGTTCAGCCACGCGCCGATGGTCAGGCCGATGGCAATCCAAGCCTCGCTCAAGCCCACCGCGTAAATGGCACCCGGCAAGCCCATCAACAACCAGCCCGACATATCGGATGCACCGGCCGACATCGCCGTTACATAAGGGCCTAAGCTACGGCCGCCGAGAATATAGTCGTCAAAGTTGCGGGTAGAAAAATAAGCGGCCAAGCCAATCAGCAACACCGCCACAAGGTATAAACCAAACGTGATATACATGGGATTCATGTTATCGCTCCTCATTTTTAATAAACTTACTTTTGATAAGCAGATTCAGATCTGAGCTTTTTTCTTCTGTTAAGAAAACAACAACTTGGCTTTTATGCGTTTTTCATGCGCATTCAAGACAAATTTATTTCATTTACAATTAGATATGTTTAAATTACATCAAGATTTGTAAATATTTGGTTTCAGCATACCGCAATTCCCGCGCCTTGCAAAGCGACCGGCCATGATTTTTTTGATAATCGAATAAAATCTATTCAATTTTATAAATAAAACAAATATTTACTACATAATTAACCTGCTTTATTTTTGCACCCAACATGAAACTATCTTCCTAGTTTTCAGCTAATCATTTGAAATAAAAAGTAATTGAACAACAGAAGCAATCTGAAATCTTTGTGAAGCTTTTAAATTAACAAACAGGCCGTCTGAAACCCCATGGTTTCAGACGGCTTGTTATATAAATTCAACCTAATCAAACATCTTGCCGCACTTCGCAAGTGTTACCTAATGCCACCCAGCTTTTGCCGCCGGGCAAAACAATTTCCGACACCAGCCTATCCATATCTTTTAAATAAGCATCCGAATTCGGGCTGTTGATCACCACCACCACCACTTTCGGCTGCTCGCCCAGCCAATAGCCGGCCAGCGCACGCACATTTTTAAGTGTGCCGGTTTTCAATCGCAGGTTGTCTCCGGCTTGTTTCAAACGCGTTTTCAGCGTGCCGTCCACACCAGCAATTGGTAAGGTATTGATAAACTCATCTTTATAGCGGCTGAAATAGGCTTGTTCCAATAATTGCCCCATCATTTTCGCGGTGACGCGTTCTTTGCGCGACAAGCCCGAGCCGTTTTCCAGCACCAAATGGGTGGTATCCACACCCGCCATGCCCAATTCCAGCTTCACCGCCGAATCAGCTCGATGCAAGGCTTCATGTAAATCCTTGTCTTGCCCCAGTTTTAAAAACACCGAACGCGCAATCAGATTATTGGAAAACTTGTTCATATCCGCCAAAATCTCACTCAAAGGCTTGGATTGCAAGCTGGCTAAGGTCTTGGCTTCAGACGGCGTGGCGGCGACTTTTAGACCGTCTGAAATCGTGCCCCCGGCAGCGCGCCATTGGTTGATGAAACTGCGGCGGGCAAAATCTTGCGACGTGAGCATGTTCACATACAAAGTCTCGCTCAAGCAGGTTTCCGGCACATTGCCGCTGATAATCAATGCGCCGCCGCTGTATCGTCCGCTCATGTAGTGGCTGATGGATTTGCATTCGGCAGCAGATGGGACAATGGTGGTTTGATTGTCGAGCTTGATATTAGGGAGCGGCGGATTGGTCGTCCACACAATATCACCCAAAGGACTGCGTTCGCCCTTCACCGCCACCACTTTATACGCCAAGCGGTTGGGGTCGGGCGGCGTCATGTAGGTCTCGGCTTCGTCGGCGGCAAATTCCTTGCTGTTTCTGATGTCGCCCCACAGGCTGCGGTCGAGCACCAGTTGTCCGGCAATATTACGGATACCGCGGTCGCGCAATTGCTGCTGCAAAGCAATCAGACCATCTTGATCGAGCACCGGATCGCCGCTGCCTTCCCAATAAATATCGCCGTTAAGCGTGTCACCAACAATAGGCGCCGCACTTTTGAAGTGGGTCGTCCAGCGATAATCCTTGCCCAAGGCTTGAAACGCGGCAAACGCGGTCACCAGTTTCATGGTGGAAGCCGGATTCACCGACACGCCCGAACGGTGGTCAATCTGCACTTTGCCCGTGTCCAAATCCTGCACATACACCGAAATTTCATCGGCAGGGATTTTTCCGAAGTTTAAGGCCATAGCGGGTAACGAGAAGGCGGTGAGCATGAAAAGAGTAAGGCTTTCGCGTAATTTCATTGTGATTTCAAGAGATTGTTTTGGGTAAAACGGCAATATTATAAGCCATTCAGACGGCCTGAGTCTTGGTTTACATAAAAAGGTTGAGACCTTTGCAAAATCCCCATCTTTGGCACATTTCTTCGTTGTGCGCTGCTCGAAAGCTTGCCTATCTTCATGATATGTCTGCGCTTTCTGCGCTGCTACAACTTTGAACTGTACTCAAATCTAGGGTTTTGCAAAGGTCTCAAGGCCGTCTGAAACACATAAAGCATTTCAGACGGCATCCCCAGCAAAGCCGCATGTTCTACACTGCGGCTTTGCGTTTCAGACGGCCATCCCAAACGCCGTCTGAACAAGCTACAACTGATTCAGCGGAATTTTCAGATAGCGCACGCCGTTGTCTTCCGGTTGCGGTAATTGGCCGGCATTAATATTGGTCTGCACCGACGGTAAAATCAGGCGCGGCATGGCCAATGTGGCATCGCGCTCGTCGCGCATTTTGACAAATGCGGCTTTGTCCGTTCCTTGTTTGACATGAATATTACTGCGTTTTTGTTCGCCCACGGTAATTTTGGCAATGTGTGTCGTTCGTTCTTCCGGCGGATAATCATGGCACAAATACAGCTCGGTTTCATCGGGCAACGCCAGCAAACGCTGTATGGAATCATATAAATCGCTGCTGCTGCCTTTGGGAAAATCGCAACGCGCGGTGCCGACATCGGGTGCGAACAAAGTATCGCCGACAAACATCGCCGTTTTCAGGCCGTCTGAAACCAGATACGCCATGTCGGCAGGGGTATGTCCCGGCACATGGATCGCCTTGATGCGCAAGCTGCCTAAACACAGTTCGCTGCCCTCTTCGGTTAGAATATCGAATTGACGTGCATCGGTTTTGAAATCATCGCCTAAATTAAACAAGGGCTTGAATACTTTCTGCACTTTTTCGATGTGTTTGCCGATGACCAAACGCCCGCCCAACTCGCGCTTTAGATAAGGCGCAGCCGATAAATGGTCAGCATGGGCGTGGGTTTCGATGATATATTCAAGCTGCAGCTGGTTTTGCCGCACAAAATCAATCAGTTTATCGGCATTATTATAAGAAACACGGCCGGCTTTAGGGTCAAAATCCAATACCGGATCGATAACGGCACACAGCTTGCTGCCTTCGTCAGTCAAAATATGGCTGAAGGTTTCGGTGTCGGGATCCAAAAACGATTTTATCTGCATGGTCATGTTTTTCTCCTGATTGATTTCATCACGAAACCATTATATTATATTTTTATTATATATAAAATAAAAAATTCTTAGATTTTGTTGAGATTCACTATGCCTTTATCTTTTCTACCTGATTGGCTGCGCCGCTACGACCGCCGCTGTCTGAGCCAAGATATTATGGCCGGGCTGATTGTCGGCATCATCGTGATTCCGCAAAGCTTGGGTTATGCCGCGCTGGCGGGCTTGCCGCCGGTGTATGGTTTATACAGCGCGATTGTGCCGGTATTGGTGTATGCGTGGATTGGTGCGAGCAATGTCAATGCGGTGGGGCCTGTCGCCGTGACCGCCATCATGACCGCCCATGCGCTGCAAAACTACCAACATCTGCCGCCGGAGCAATATGCGCTCTTGGCCGGATTTTTGGCTTTGCTGATGGGTGCATTATTGTGGTTGGCTTCGCTGTTTCGCTTGGGTTGGATTACCCGCTTTATCAGCCAAGGGGTCACGGCCGGTTTTGTCACCGGCGCATCGGTTCTGGTTTTTATCAGCCAAATCAAATTTTTAGTCGGTATTAACCTTTCCGGCAGCACCATCATCGATTACGCCTTGGCGTTTATCCACCGCATTCACACGCTGCATTTGCCGACGCTGATGGTCGGTGCGCTGGCGTTTGGCCTGTTTTTTATCAACCGCTATTATCTCAACCGCTGGTTATCACATTGGCTCGCGCCGAAAACCGCCCAATTTATCGTGCGCCTGCTGCCTTTAATCATCATGATTGCGGCGGTGGTGTTTAGCTTATTGCTGGATTTCCAACACCGCGGTATCGCTGTGATTGAGCATGTGCCGACCAAGCTGCCGCATTTTGTGCTGCCATTTTCAGGCGGCCTGCATGATGTGTTGAACCAAGTCATCCAGCTGCTGCCCACTGCCGCCTTGATTGCGCTGATTACCTTCGTTTCCAGCAATTCCGTGGCCGCCAGTTGCGCGCGCAAACGGCAGGAAGCCTTCGACACCAATCAGGAATTAAAAGGCTTGGGCTGGGCAAACATGTTCGGCGCGTTTTTCCAAAGTTTTCCTGTAGTTGGGGGCTTCTCGCGCACGGCGGTGAATGTCGATGCCGGTGCGCAAACGCCTTTGGCCGGCATCATTTCGGTCGGCGTGATGGCAGCTTTTTTATTACTGCTGACCGATTATCTCGAGCCTTTGCCGTATGCCGTGCTGGCGGCCAACATCATGGTGGCGATTCTCAGCATGATGGACTGGGACACGCTCAAACGCGCCGCCCGCAGCGACAAAACCGATGTCGCCGCGTTTCTGACGGCCTGCTTCGTCGTGTTGCTGTTTGGTTTGAATATTGGTTTGGTGTTAGGGATTTTGGTGTCGTTTGCCGGTTTGATTTGGCAATCAAGCCATCCGCATTTAACCGTTGTCGGCCAAACGGCAGACGGCCACTTCCGCAGCATCAAGCGCTACGCGACCACGCAATACAGCAGCCTGCTGATTGTGCGCATCGATGAAAGCATGTTTTACGGCAATGCCCAGCCCATCCGCCATTATTTGGAACGCACTCTAGCCACGCAACCCGACTACAAGCATTTGATTTTAATGCTTTCCGCTGTGAATAACATCGACTTAACCGCACAAGAAATGTTGCTCGCGCTTAATTACGATTTGCAAAAACAGCAAATTTCGCTGCACTTTGCCGACATCAAAGGCCCGTTGGCAGACAAGCTGCAGCATTCGGTGATGATCAAAAGTCTCTCCGGCAGCGTTTTTGTCAGCACCGCCGAAGCAGTCGATGCCCTGTTAAAAGAAGAAAGCGTGTGGTCGCCGATGATTTGAATGACATGGAACCAAGCAAACAAAGCTGAGACCTTTGCAAAACCCTAGATTTGAGTACAGTTCAAAGTTGTAGCAGCACAGAAAGCGCAGACATATCACTTAGATAGGCAAGCTTTCGAGCAGCGCACAACGAAGAAATGTGCCAAAGATAGGGATTTTGCAAAGGTATCAGGCCGTCTGAATCTTCAGACGGCCTCGTTTTATCTAAAAATATAGTCGTTTAAAGGTGCCGGCAAGGCCGTATTATTCTGATTTATAAAGACTATTTCTACATATCCTGCACATCTACATCCACACTCCAGCGGATTTTGTGGTCGCGGTTTTGCTGCAACACCTGCACCCACAAACTTACCGCATGATGCAAATCCTTGCGTGAAGTCGATTCCAGAAAAAGCTGCGCCCGTTCGCGCTCGGCCAGCCGCACCATCAGCATGGGCGCAGGGCCGAACTGGGTCACGCTCTCTTGCAGCAAGGGCTGAACTAGGGCTTTCATCTCGTTCAAAAAATCCATCGCCTGCGCCACATTCGGCGCATCGGCGCGGATGGCCGTCTGAAAACCGAATGGCGGCATGGCAAACATTTCGCGCTCGCTCAATTCGTTGGCAGCAAAATGGCGGTAATCCTGCGCCTTCACAGCGGCAAATACGGCATGGTCGGGCAATTGCGTCTGTATCAGCACCTGCCCTGCTTTGTCGGCACGTCCCGCTCGACCGGATACTTGCATCAGCTCGGCAAACAAACGCTCGGGGGCGCGGAAATCGGAGCTGTATAAGCTGCCGTCGGCATTCAGCACAATCACCAGATTCAGCCGCGCGAAATCGTGCCCTTTCGCCAGCATTTGCGTGCCGACCAAAATATCCACGTCATCGGCAGCAATGCGTTGGTACAAATCCGCCCAATCGTCTTTGTGTGAGGTGCTGTCGCGATCCACGCGCACCACTTTGGCTTGCGGCAAGAAATTTCGCAGCGTTTCTTCCACGCGCTGCGTGCCGTGGCCGACGGCGGTCAAATCCTGATTGCCGCAATCGGGGCATTTATAAGGCACCGGCTCGCAGTGGTCGCAATGGTGGCAGCGCAATTGCCGCGCGCGTTGGTGCAACACCATCTTGGCCGAACAATTCGGGCAGCCGAAGGTATGGCCGCAATCGCCGCAAAACAAGGCCGGTGAAAAGCCGCGGCGGTTGAGATACACCAGCGACATGCCACCCGCTTCAAAATTTTGCTGAAGCAATTTCAAGGCTTGCGGCGAAAAGCCGTTGTCGAGTTTCAGACGGCCTACATTTAAAACCTCCACTTGCGGCAGCTGCGCGGCAGTGTGGGCCCGTTCGGTCAATTCAAGCAACTGATAAGCGCCGCTTTGGGCTTTGTGCCAGCTTTCCAGACTCGGCGTCGCGCTGCCCAACACAATCGGACAATCCGCCTGCTTCGCCCGCCACACCGCCAAATCACGGGCATGGTAGCGCAGTTCGTTGTCTTGTTTAAACGATGAATCATGTTCTTCATCCACCACAATCAGGCCAAGTTCACTCATCGGAGTAAACACCGCCAGCCGTGTGCCGATCACCAACTTTGCCTGTCTCGACATCGCGCGCAAATAATCCTGCGTGCGTTTTCCTGCGGCGGTTTGGCTGTGTAGCACGGCGGTCAGCACATCTGCAAAACGGTTTTGCACGCGCTTCAACAGCTGCGGCGTCAAATTGATTTCGGGCAGTAAAAACAACACCTGTTTGCCCTGCGCCAACACTTGGGCAATCGCATCGAAATACACTTCGGTTTTGCCGCTGCCGGTGATGCCGTAGAGCAAAAACGGCTGAAACTGCCCAAAGGCCGTCTGAATCTGCTGCGAAGCGTGTTGCTGCTCGGCGTTTAATATGTGTTCAGATGGCATCAATTTGGGCGCGGCGGCATGAAACGTGTCTATCCAGCCTTGTTCCGCCCATTCGTCTAACAATTTTTCTGCTTGGCTGTGGATTTTTTTTAAAACGGATAGCGTCAGGCCGTCTGAAAGCAAAGCCTCCCACACGGCGCGTTTTTTATGGAAGCGCTCGGGCGGCGGCGTTTGCGCCCTGCCGGATTCGTTTAAACGGTAAAACAGCGGCGGCTCGGGCATGGCCACAGGCTTGGTTTCCTTCAAGCCTTGCGGCAACGCGGTGAACACGGCCTGCCCCAGCGGATAATGGTAATAGCGCGCGGTAAACGCCAACAATGCGCGCCAATCCTGCGGCAGCGGCGGTTCGTCGGTAAAGGCCGTCTGAACACTTTGAATCTTGCGCACATCAATATCGGGCATGACATCGTTTGCCCACACCATGCCGACTTGCGGTTTGTTGCGAAACGGCACCACCACGCGCGTGCCAACCGGCAAGGCTTCGTGGTGCGCATAAGTCAGCAGGCCGTCTGAAAGCGGCACATTAAGGGCAATATGATGATAAATCATGATTCAAATCAATTAGTTTGGGTTTCGCGCGCCTGATGTTTCAGACGGCCTGAAAAAAGCCATTTTATCAGCAAGCGATACAGCAATAAACTTATCTGCATAGCGCGCCGAGTTTTGCTACAATGCGGTTTTTACATTCTCATTCAGAGCAACATGAAATTGAAATTAATCAACACATTACTGCCATTGGCCATACTGCCTTTGGTTGCCTGCGGCCAAACCACCGTGACCAATAAAGGTGCCGCTTCCGCTCCTGCTGCAGCCGCTTCTGCTGCCGCACCGAAAGCCGCCGATAAAAGCGTAGCCGAATCACTGAAAACCAAGCTGGAAAAAGTGTATGAAGCGCAAGAATTAAAAGTGATAAGCGTGGGCGAAACCCCGATGCAAGGCGTGTATGAAGTGGTTGTGAGCGGCAATCAGATTATCTACACCGACTCAAAAGGCGATTACATGCTGGTCGGCGATTTGATTGATGTCAACTCACGCGAGAGCCTGACCGACGAGCGCGCGGCGGAATTGAACAAGCTTGATTTCGACAGCCTGCCTTTGGACAAAGCGATTAAAGAAGTGCGTGGCAACGGCAAATTAAAAGTAGCCGTGTTCAGCGACCCGGATTGCCCATTCTGTAAACGCTTAGAGCACGAATTTGCCAAAATGACCGACATCACCATTTACAACTTCATGATGCCAATCGCCAGCCTGCACCCTGATGCACAACGCAAAGCGGAAAACATCTGGTGCCAACCAAACGCCACCAAAACATGGACAGAATGGATGCGCGAAGGCAAAACCCCGCCTGCCGCCAAAGCCTGTGACAATCCGGTTGCCGAAACCATGTCTCTGGGCGAGCAACTGGGCTTCACCGGCACACCAACCATCGTGTTCCCGAACGGCCGCACGCAAAGTGGTTACAGCCCGATGCCACAGCTGAAAGAAATTATTGAGAAAAACCAAAAATAAATTGGTTTAGATACATGAAAGGCCGTCTGAAAGAATTTGATTTCAGACGGCCTTTTTGTTCAATCAGGTGAAAGCATCATGCTTTCACAATATCCGACAGCGGCCAGCGCGGTTTCACATTAAAACCGGCAGCCTGTTGTCTGTCCTGCAAACGCATGGCGCCCGCAAAAGCAATCATCGCGCCGTTATCGGTGCAATAAGCCATCGGCGGGAAAAACACGTTTACCGCTTCTTGTTTTGGTTTCGGCTTGCCTTTTTCAGACGGCATGGTCACACTCAAGCGACTGAATTCGTCGCGCAGCTTCCAGTTTGCCCCCACACCACCGGCCACCACCAAGGTGCGGAATCCGGTATCCAGCAAGGCTTTTTTCGATTTGGCAATCAACACATCGACCACGGCATCTTGAAATGCGCGACAAATATCGTTGCGCGTTTGCTCGGGAATCTCATCGCTGCCCGTTTCCGCGCGTACTTTTTCCACCGCAGTCAACACGGCAGTTTTCAAGCCGGAAAAGCTCATTTGCAAATCGTGCGAATGCAGCATCGGGCGCGGAAAGGTAAACGCATCAGGCGTGCCTAATTTGGCCAACTCCGACAATTTTGCCCCGCCCGGATACGGCAAACCCAGCAGCTTGGCGGTTTTATCAAATGCTTCGCCCGCCGCGTCATCCACGCTTTCGCCCAGCAGCGTGTAATCGCCAATACCGCGCACCGCCATAAATTGCGTGTGGCCGCCCGACACCAACAAGGCGACAAACGGAAATTCCGGTTTTTCATCTGCCAGCAATGGCGACAATAAATGCCCTTCCAAATGGTGCACCGGAATCACCGGCTTATTGAGTGCAAAGGCCAAGGCATTCGCATAGCTGGAACCGGCCAACAGTGCCCCACCCAAGCCCGGCCCTTGGGTGAAAGCCACCGCATCAATATCGTCATAGCCGACACCGGCTTCCTGCAACGCGCCTTCGGTAAGCGGCACCACGCGGCGGATATGGTCACGGCTGGCCAATTCAGGCACCACGCCGCCATATTCGGCATGCATGGCCATTTGCGTGTGCAGATGATGCGCCAGCAAGCCGCGTTCGGTGTCATACAAGGCAACACCGGTTTCATCACAAGAAGATTCGATTCCCAATACCAACATAGCTTAAGGCCGTCTGAAAAAATAATGCTGTATTTTAGCCGATTTTAATCTTGCTTGCTGCGCACATTGATGAAGACTATGTTTAAAGCTTAGTTTTTTACTGATTTATGCGCAGCAATTTGCGTAAGTTTCCGCAGATTTTGCAAAGAGTCGTAGGCCAAATGGTAAGAAAATCCGCCAAGGTAAAAGCTGGTTTAGCCGCTTGCCGATTTTTTCAGGCCGGCGCTACAATCCGCTACATCACAAATTTAATACCCTTGAAGAAAAGGAATCTATCATGAATAAAACCAAATCTTTGATGTTGACCGGTATTTTGGCTCTGTTTTCAGCCAGCGCGTTTGCCGCACCAGTGCCGTCTGAAATCTACAAACCTGCCGGCGCGAAAACCATCAAAGCCGACCGTCAAGGCAATGGCGAATTTGAATACGAAGCCGAGCTGTCTTCACGCCATACTTCAATTCCAGCCTTGGCCAAAAAAGTGATTGCCCACGCTAAACGCAAAGGCTTCAAAGTGGTTGAGTCTGAAATCAAACGCGACGATGCCGATTTGAAATTCAAACGCGGCAACCATGAATTAGACGTATCGATTGAAGACAAAGACCATGGCCGTATCGAATACAAAGCCGATTTGGACTTGGATAAAAACTAATTGGATTGAATCCATTTAAAATGATAAAAAGGCCGTCTGAAACAATCCCGTTTCAGACGGCCTTTACGATAAGATTTACAGCGTACCGTAAGAGTGCAAACCGCTCAAGAACATGTTCACGCCGATAAAGGCAAAGGCAGTGACAAACAAGCCGATAATCGCCCACCATGCCAATACACGGCCACGCCAACCGGCTACCAAGCGCAAATGCAACCAAACTGCGTAATTCAACCACACGATAAACGCCCATGTTTCTTTCGGGTCCCAGCTCCAGTAGCGACCCCATGCATCTGCTGCCCACAAAGCGCCGAGAATCGTCGCGATGGTGAAAAACAAGAAACCGACAGCAATCGCTTTATACATCATTTCTTCAATCACTTGCGAAGCAGGCAACCATGATTTCTTGCCCTTCTCTTCGCTGCGCAACGACCACAGTTCCGCCACACCCAACATGGCGGCAATACAGAATGCGCCGTAGCCGATAAAGTTGGCCGGAACGTGAATCTTCATCCACCACGACTGCAAGGCTGGAACCAAAGGCTGAATGGTGTGCGCTTCACGCGAAATGCTGTACCACAACACAAAACACACCACCACCGCCATAAAGGTATAGACGAACCCGCCCAGCTTCTGCACGGCAAAACGGCCTTCGTAATACACATACATCAAACCGGTAATCACCAAGAACAAAATAAACACTTCATACAGGTTGGATACCGGAATATGACCGGCATCCGGACGCAGCAAATAGCTTTCATGCCAGCGAACCAACAAACCGGTAAAGCCGGCCACCGCAGAAATCCAGCCGAATACTGTGCCCATGCCGAGCAAGGTATTGGTTTCCTGATGTTGGCGGTTGGCAATAATTGCGCCGGCAATGTAGGCAAACAGCGCAAAAAACACAAACGCGCATTGCCACATAATCGCCGATTGGCTGCTTAGGAAATATTTCAGCAAGAAGCTGTCTGCATTCTTGATGTCGCCCGCGTACAAATTCACTGCTGCATAAACCAAGGCCAAACACAGCACGATATACCAACGCATCGGTTTGAAAAACCAGCCCAAGAACACGGCAATACCGGCGCTTGCCCATAAAATCACCATCTCATAAATATCCATGTGATGGCCGACGTGGGTTTGCGCAAAATAGGCAATGGCGGCAATGACTAAAGCAAAGCCCCAATCCAAGGCATTCAGGCTGCGCATGAATGATTTGTGTGTTAAGAGCTCGTGTTCAGGCACGGCTTTATTTTGTGTGGTCATGGTTTAAATCCTTCGCCAGCTGTTGCAAACGCTGGGTGTGTTGCGGAAATTCTTTTTGTAAATCGCGCTCGTTACGGCTTGATGACATGGCAAAGCGGATGCGGCCGTCTGAAAACAGCAGCCATGCGCGTTTTTCACGAATGTAGAACATGAAAATCGTGCCCAGCACCAGCAAAACCGAGCCTAAATACACCAATGATGCGCCCGGCGAACGCGTCATCTGCAAGCCTGATGAGCGCACTTCGGTATAGCCGTCAAGTTGCAGCAACATCGGCGCCGGATATTCGGTCAAACCGGTGTAGGCATCCATGCTGTGCAGCACAAAACGATTACGCGCTTCATCTTGCGGCCAAGCGGGTAAATTATATTTTTTCAGGGTTTCATCAACGGCAGCATTCATCACGCCAAACAGCATTTGATAGAAATAGCCCTGCATTTTTTCCTGCTGCTCTTTTGGAATGTTTTTCGTAACAAACTCATCCAAGGCCAAATAGCCACCTTGTGCAAAAATACTCAAGGTATTGGTCGCTGCCTGCTTAAACTGCTCACTGATTTCAGACGGCGCACCAAGCGTGGCCTGCTGCACCACTTTGTTGCGCTCAGCTTCATCTTTCAGCAACTCGCGCAAAGCCATAAAGGTATCAACTTTGCCGCTTTTATCCATCGGGATACGCAGCCAGCGGTATTGTTGCGCCAAGCCTGCACGCGTGCCGGTGATGAAGAAATAATCCTCTTCCTGCTTAATCGGCAGCATGTAGTTTTTGTATTCAACAGCCTGTCCTGCGCTGTCACGCAAGCGGTAGATAATTGATGGGCCGATGTTGGTGAATTTTTTGTTTTCCTGCGATACGGCGCGCACATCGTTAATCGTGCCCTGCAAACCGGCATCCGCTTTTTCAGACGGCTTACTCATGTCTTCAACGTTCATGGCCGTAAACTGATCAAATTCCAAACGGTATGAGGTATCGCCGATATTAAACGGAAAATCGCGCATCGACGTGGCTTTCAGCTCAATCGATTGGCGACTTGGATCGCTCAAGCTCCACGCTTTAAATTTCAAATCCGAGCCGCCATCAGCAAAGCTGGCTTGGTAAATGGTGATGCCGTGTAAGGTCAGCGGATGGTTAACGCGGATGGTTTGCTCGATTTTTTCGCCGGTAGCTTTGTCAGTCACTTCCAAATCGCTGGCAAAGTCTTTCGGCATGCCGGTATCGTAGAAATCGATGTGGAATTTTTTCAGCTTCACTTCAAACGGCAAATCCTGCACCAGCATGCCGCTATCCGCACTCACAAACACCACATCGGCGCTCTGCCCTTCGTTGATGTTGACGTTGCCGCGGAAGGACGGATTAGCGGTACTCAACACGCTTTCCGGCTTAAAATCTTTGGCGTACATGGCGTTGTTGTCCGGCACAATACGGCCGGTGAGCATACCGACTTTGAGCAACAAATTACTGTCAATCAAGCCACCGATACAAATCACAATCAGCGCAACGTGGGCAAAAATATAGCCCCATTTGTTCATCGCGCCTTTTTTAGCTGCCACCAACACCGAGCCGTCATCACGCTGCACGGTTTTGGCCGAAAAGCCCTGCACTTCCAAATAGCGCTGCGCCACGTCAGGTGAAATATTTTGCGGCAACTCTGTAGAATGGCGCATGGCTGCCAGTGATTTCTCTTTGGCATTTTCACGAAAGGATTTAATCTCACGCAAAAACGGCGGCACATTGCGAATCAGACACAAGCTGGTTGAAATCACCAAAAACAGCATGATGATGACAAACCAAAGCGAGGCATACACATCGTACAAGCCCAAGAAGCCGAAAATCTGCGACCAAAACGGACCAAATTTCACCACATAGTTCACTTGCGGCTGATTTTGCTGCAACACCGTTCCGATAATCGAAGCCACACCCAATAAGCTCAACAGGGCAACGGCAAAGCGCATGGAGCTTAAAAAAGCAAACCATGGCCGACGGATAAACGGAACGGGTTTTGAAGTAGTGCTCATAAAATGTAGATTCTATACAACAACTTTAAAAATACAGTATAATCACCTGATTCAATTAATCAGAAAATATTGATAATTATTTTAAATGATTTGTTACCGTATGTGCTTGAGGCCGTCTGAAATCAAATTCTTTCAGACGGCCTTATTATGCAATCGCGTAATCGTGCAAATTAATGCAGACCTTGAATGAAGTTACCTACTGCTTCCAATTCTTCAGCCGACATGCGTTTGGCAATATCCTGCATCATCGCGTTTTCACGCTGACCAGATTGGTAAGCCTGCATTTGTGCCACGATATAGGCTTTGTGCTGACCACCAATGCGCGGATAGGCGATAATATCGGCACCACCGCCCGGCATACCTGCACCGCTCGGGCCGTGGCATGACATACAAGCCGGTACTTTCTTATCCGCAATACCGCCACGGAAAATTTTCGCACCCAATTCCGCATTTTCTTTTGGATTGGTTTCACCCGGTTTGGCTTGTTGCTTAGCATAGAAAGCAGACACATCGCGGATGTCTTGCTCAGACAAACCCATCACCAAAGGTTTCATCGCCGCAGCAGAACCGTGGATACGTTTGCCTTCTTTAATATCCATCGTTTGTTGGAAAATATAAGCCTCGTGTTGGGCAGATACTTTCGGATACATGGCAATACCACTGTTACCGTCGGCAGCGTGACACGCCGCACAAACGTTGTTTGCAATTTCTTTGCCTTTTGCCACATCGGCTTTTGGCGCAGCCGTTACCGCACCAGCTGCCAAGGCTAAAGCCAATAAAGTGAATCGTTTCATGGAGTGCTCCTGATTACAGCATTGCGTAGCGAAACAATGCCTTTTTTATACTCAAATACCGGATATATTTTTACCGGATTAAAACCGATGATTCTATAAACATGGTATTCTATACTAAATTTACATTAAATTACTACTATGAATCTCTTCCAAAACGCAAAATTCTTCACCACCGTTAATCATTTGAAAGATTTACCCGACACACCGGCCGAAATCGCCTTTGTCGGACGCAGTAATGCGGGCAAATCCAGCGCGATTAACACACTTACCAATCATGTGCGCTTGGCTTATGTTTCCAAAACCCCCGGCCGCACGCAACACATCAATTTCTTTGAGCTGACCAACGGCAACTTCATGGTCGACCTACCCGGCTACGGCTATGCACAAGTACCAGAAGCCATCCGTGCGCACTGGGTGAAACTCTTAGGGGACTATTTACAGACCCGCCATCAGCTCATTGGTTTAGTACTGATTATGGATGCCCGCCATCCGTTAAAAGCCTTGGATATTCAGATGTTGGACTTTTTCCATATTACCGGCCGACCGGTGCATATTCTGTTGTCAAAAGCCGACAAACTTTCCAAAAACGACCAAATTAAAACGCTGGGTGTGGTAAAAAAATCGCTCAAACCTTACATGGAGCGCCAACGCATCAGCATTCAACTCTTTTCCAGCTTAAAAAAACAAGGCATTGAGGAAGTAAATCAAGTTGTTGGCGAATGGTTTGCCCATCATCATGCAGAAATAGCCGGAATGCAATCAAACGATTAAAATATTGTAACCAAGTGTAGCCCATGCGGTATTGATAAACCGCAAATCACAGGCAAATAATAAAAACAAGGCCGTCTGAAACGTTTCAGACGGCCTTTCACATCATCAAAACAACGAATCCAACTGTTTGTTGCCGCCATCATGACTACTGGTAGGTGGCAAAGGCTTTTCTACCGGCTCGGACGGTGTTGCTTCATTCGTTTGTCTCCGCGTTTCGGCAGCACTAGGACTAGCACGTCGTGGCGCAGCATTATTACGCGGTACGCTGCCTCTATTATCCAGCGACAAATCACTGCTGGTTACCTGACGCTCCCGCATGTAATATTCACCGTTTTTAGTGACCATTCCTTCCGGGGATTTCATGCCTGTTGCTTTCGTACCTTTCAGTGCAAAGCGCATGTACTCAACCCATACCGGCACAGCAATTGTACCGCCATAGCCTGCACGTCCCATGCTCTTCGGTTTGTCGAAACCGATATATACCGCCGTAACCACACTCGGATTGAAACCGATAAACCATGCATCTTTATTGTCGTTAGTCGTGCCGGTTTTGCCAGCAATATCCGAACGACCTAAAGCATTTGCACTGCGCGCCGTACCGGAACGCACCACATCCTGCATGATTTTATACATGATATACGCATTACGCGGATCAATTGCCTGCGGCGCATTTTCTCCAGCCACCAACGGCTGCATCTGCGCACGCAAGCGGCCTTGGCTGTCGTAAATCTTATCAATCACATGCGCCGATACGCGGTAACCGCCATTGGCAAATACAGCATAACCTTCTGCCATGCGCAACGGTGTGGTTTCACCCGTACCCAAAGCCATCGACAAAATCGGTGGAATTTCAGACGGCTTAAAGCCAAAACGCTGGATATACTGTTGCGCATAGTTCACACCAATCGACATCAAAATACGGATAGACACCATATTTTTTGAAGCAGTCAACGCTTGGCGCAAAGTAATATATCCTGAATAGCGACCGTCTGAGTTTTTAGGTGTCCAAGTCGTGCCATTAGGGCCTTTACCCGGCAAGGAAATCGGTGCATCGTTAATCTGAGTCGAAGCAGTCATGCCTTTGGCCAACGCAGCCGAATACACGAATGGTTTAAACGCTGAGCCCGGTTGACGCATGGCCTGAGTTGCTCGGTTAAACGTTTTACTGTGGTAATCATAACCACCCACCAACGCGCGTACTGCACCGGTTTTAGCATCCAACGACACCAGCGCACCTTGCAACAATGGCTCCTGAACCACTCGCCAGCTGTCACCACTACCTTTCACACGGATAATCGAACCACGACGAATGCGGTCGTCACCCATTTTCTTATTTTCTACTGCACGTGCAGCAAAACCTAATGCACCGCTATTTAATGTTGCTTTACGGCCGCTCGGCAATTGAATCTGAATGCTTTTCTTAGTCGTATCCAATACAACCGCCGGCACCATACCATCTACGGTATAGAGGGTTGAAAGATGTTGGCTAACCGCATCTTCCACATCATCGACTTTGGATAAATCAATAAAATTTTCTGCCCCACGATAGCTGCTACCGCGATCGAAGTTACGCAAAGTACGACGCAGCGCAGCAGTTGCCGCTTTCTGATGGTCAGTGCTGACCGTGGTATATACCTTAAAGCCTTGGGTGTAGGCGTCTTCACCATATTTCTCGTATAACTCTTGACGCACCATCTCGGCCACATAAAGCGCACTTTGATCGATTTTCTGAACAAAGTGCTCATAATGCAGCTCTTCTTTCAATGCTTTATCGCGTTGCTGCGTGGTAATCATGCCCTCTTCAAGCATATTGTTCAAAATATACGCCTGTCGGATTTTGGCACGCTCCGGATTCACAATCGGATTGTACGCCGAAGGTGCTTTAGGCAAACCAGCCAGCATAGTCGCCTCGGCCAAAGACAAATCTTTCACACTTTTGTTGAAATAGATTTGCGCTGCCGAAGTAAAACCATAGGAACGTTGACCCAAATAGATTTGGTTGAAATACAATTCCAAAATCTGATCTTTACTCAATGATTGTTCAATTTTATAGGCGAGCAATGCTTCATTGAATTTACGGGTAAAGGTACGCTCGCTGCTCAAATAGAAGTTTTTGGCAACTTGCTGAGTAATGGTACTGGCACCGGATTGAACGCCGCCTGCTACTAAGTTACCGACAACTGCACGCGCGACACCGATAACATCCACCCCCCAGTGTTCATAAAAGCGCTTATCTTCCGCCGCAACCACGGCATCTTTAAGAACCTTAGGAAAATCTTCAATTTTTGTAAACTCACGACGCTCTTCTCCATATAAACCAATCACTTCGCCGTCTGAAGAATAAACCGTAAGCGGCATTTTCGGTTGGTAGTGTTGTAAAGTATCCAGCGAAGGGAGTTTCGGATAAGTGACTAAAATTGCTATTGCAATCAATCCAATACCAAAAAGCACCAATCCAAGGAGCAACCCAATACAAGTAGTTATAATCTTTTTAATCATGACCAATTAATATTTTGCCATCAGAGGCATTAAATAAAGTAAAATAGCTAACGGTTTCTATAAAAAACAGTTACCAGTGTGCAAAGAAAAGAATCCCTCACGGATATCGAAACTGTTACTCACTTCGTAATGATACAGGGAAGTCATATTATGCGCTTATCAAAAAGCACTAAAAATACAACTACAAAAACCAATAAAACACCAAGCGGGTTGAGCAACCGTGCAGCTATCGGCATAGACATCAGCCAACATGCCATCAAGATGGTTCAGCTGTCAGGACGTAGTTTAAACCAAATTCAGTTGGAAAAATACGTTATCACCAAACTGCCTAAGAATATTGTTAAAGGTAACAAAATTCAAGACTACGAACAACTTGTTACTTATTTGCAACATAGCTACACCCAGTTACGCACCTCTTGCAAAAATTTCGTTGCCGCCATTCCGCAAAGCACTGCAACCGTAGAACAAATTATCTACAACCCGAAACACACTGATTTAGATTTGGAAGATTTTGCTGAATCCGAAGTGTCCCAAATCGGTCCGGTTGAAGAGATGAACTACGATTACCAAGTAACCGGTACTTCCGTTTCCCCTGCCGGTCAGCACATGCTGCTGGTAGCCTCTCGCAAAGACGACATCGAACCACGCATTGAGATGTTTGAAAATGCGGGCATGGATTTGTCTGCCATGGATTTGGATTTATTGGCACAGCGCAATGCTTATGCCTATTGGATCAACCACCATGCGCCTGAATTGACCAATGAAAAAATCGCCGTATTCGGCATCTATGCCACACAAATGTATGCGCTGATTATGCAAAACGGTCAAATCCTCTACAAACAAGAAACACCGGTCAGCGCCGAACAATTAAATCAATTAATCCAGCGCACTTATCAGGTTACCGAAGAAAAAGCGGCGCAAATGATGGTAGCGGCAACCCAGCCTTCAGATTACCAAACCCAAATTGCCGACCGTTTCAACGTGCAGGTTGCGCAAGAAGTGCAACGTGTCTTGCAGTTTTACTACACCACGCAAAACACGGAGACTTTCTCTAACGTCAAACACATTTTGCTCACAGGCGCACCTTCTCAGCAAAACGGTTTGGCGGAAAGCATTTTCTCGCAAACCAATACGCCGACCCAATGCGTTCATCCAGTAACCTACACTGAACGAAGCAGCAAAGTAGATTTACCACAATTACAAATAGATGCGCCATCATTAACCATGGCTTTCGGATTAGCTTTAAGGGGATTGTAATATGATTGAACTTATTAAAATCAACCTGCTTCCTTATCGGGAAGAGATTAGACAACGTAAAAAGCAACAGTTCAAAATATTAATGCTGACTGCCTTGCTGATTGGCTTGGGCTTATCGGCATTGACCTATCTGAGTATTAATAGCGCCATCGATAGCCAACAAGGTCGCAATGCATTCCTTGAGTCGGAAATCAAAAAACTGGATGACGATTTGGGCGAAATCAAAAAGCTGCAAGCAGAAAAAGAAAATTTCTTAGCTAAGAAAATCAAGGTTGAAGAATTGCAAGAAAACCGCTCGCAAGCGGCATATATTATTGATACGCTGAATGTTTTGACGCCTGACAATACCTACCTGACTGCTTTGGAAGCTGAAAATCCGACCACCTACAAAGTAACCGGCCGCGCTATCAGCGACAACAAAATCGCCGTATTTATGCGCGCATTGCCAAGCACAGGTGTATTCTCCCAGCCCGAACTGTTAAGCATTAAAAAAGTAGAAAACTATCAAGAATTTACTCTGCGTGTCTTACTGACTCAAAACAGCGCTCCTGTGGCCAACCTTACCGCTTCGGAAGCTACGCTTCAGACGACACCTGTACAGGAGGCAAACTAAATGGCCGCAAAGAAATTAAAAGACATTGATGTTCAAAACCTTTACTTGCTCAGCACACCTGCCAAGCTGTTTTTGGCGGCATTGGTGATTTTAGCCATTTTGGTGATTGGCTACTTTGCTTTATTCAAAGGTCAATTAGAAACATTGGCACAACATGAAGAAACCGAAGTTAAGCTCAAGGAGACTTACACCAAAAAAAGTATTGAGGCTGCTAGCCTGAATAATCTGCAAGCTGAATTAACATCGATTCGCTCAGCATTCAATGTATTGCTCAAACAATTGCCGACTGATGCCGAGATTCCAACGCTGATTCAAGAATTGCATCAGGCCGGCTCAACCAACGGTTTGCGCTTAGACAGCGTGTTGCCACAACCATCAGTACCTGATGGCCCTATTGAAAAGCTGCCTTATGAAATTGCGATTACCGGCAAATACAACCAAATCAGCCAGTTTACCCGTGATGTCGGCGAGCTTTCACGCATTATTACTTTGGAATCCTTGAAAATCACACAATCAACGGAAGACAAAAACAGCAAAGATGGTAAAGGTGACTTACTCACTCTGAGCGCAACAGCGACCAC
The DNA here is from genome assembly GCF_002551535.2 of Neisseria sp. N95_16. Taxonomy (NCBI): domain Bacteria; kingdom Pseudomonadati; phylum Pseudomonadota; class Betaproteobacteria; order Neisseriales; family Neisseriaceae; genus Neisseria; species Neisseria sp. N95_16. Next base: position 25,468 of record NZ_PDBT02000008.1, on the reverse strand, counting down.
CTATAAAGCACGCCCTGCCGAAGAAGTTGCCGCCGAACAACAAGCAGCCGAAGAAGCCAAACAAAACGGCGATTCCGGTAAGCCACAGGAATAGAAAAAGTAACATAGGGAAATCATGAAAAATACTATCTTACTCCTAGGCGTTTTCAGCCTTGCGGCATGCACCCCGACTTATGATGATTTAAGTCAATGGATGACGCAAACCCGCGCTGATGCCAAGAAACACATTATTCCGTTTGAAGAACCGACTGTGACGCCGCCTAAAGCGTATATTCCGCCAAGCTACTCCGGTCCGAACGCATTCGATTCTCGACGCTTGCAAAATTTGACTGTACGAACCGGCAGCAATGCACCTAACCTGCGCCGCACCAAAGAGACTTTGGAGGCCTTCAGCTTAGAAAATCTTCGCTATGTGGGCAGCTTGCGCAGCGGCAACCGTATTTCCGGCTTCATCCAAGCTGAAAATCACGTTTACACCGTTGTACCGGGTAATTACATTGGACAAAATTACGGTAAAATCCAACGGATTACTGAAGATAAAATCATCATTACCGAAATGGTTGAAGACAGCTACGGCAACTGGATTTACCGCACAGCCGAATTACCTTTAAGCAGCCAATCGGACAGCAGCAACCTGCCACAAACCGCTACACCTACAGCACAACAATCTGCACCTGTCGGCGAAAATGCTGCGCTTGTTACAAATTAATTAAGGGGTCTCACTTTATGAAAATCAACCGCATGACAAAACTCTTTGCTGCTCTGAGTATGGCAATGGCTGTTCAGACGGCCTTTGCCGGCAATATTACCGATATCAACGTATCGACTTTGCCTGATAATCAAAAAATTATCAAAATCCGTTTTGATCGCGACATTACCAGCCCCACCGGCTTTGTGACTTCTACACCTGCACGCATCGCCTTGGATTTTGCCAATACCAATATTCAATTATCGCAACCGGTATTGGAATATTCAGACCCTTTATTAACCCAAATTACCGCGGCTCAGAATAACGATCGCGCCCGCATTTTGTTAGGCTTGAACAAAACTGGTCAATACAACACCGAAATCCGTGGTGACGAAGTATGGGTTTATGTCAGCGAAGCCTCTGATCAAAATGTAGCTGCACCAGCAGCCTCTTATTCGGCTCCCGCACCTGCCCCTACTCCTGCCGCAGCACGTGCTACTCAAGCCAGCCAAGTCGCCACCAGTGCCAATGTTGATTTCCGCAAAGGTTCGCGTAACTCTGGTGTTGTAGAATTATCCGCCCCTACCTTCTCCGGCAGCCCTGATGTGAAGCAAGAGCGTGACCGTGTGGTAATTACCTTAAAAATCACCCCCTGCCCACTCAAGCGCAACGCAATTTAGATGTAGGCGATTTCAATACACCGGTGCAAAACGTAACGTTAAAACGCATTGGTAATGCAACACAATTGATTATCCGCACCAAAGGCAACTGGGACATCAGCACCCAATCTGCTGCTGGTCGTCATACTTTTGAAATTGTGCCAAAAGCTGCTACGACTGAAAGCCGTGGCTTACGCAATAATGCCAACAAATCTTTCAACGGCCGCAAAATCTCTTTAGATTTCCAAGATGTAGAAGTTCGCACTATTTTGCAGATTTTGTCTAAAGAATCAGGCATGAATATCGTGGCCAGCGATACGGTTAACGGCAAAATGACTTTGTCGTTAAAAGACGTGCCTTGGGATCAAGCATTGGATTTGGTGATGCAGGCGCGTAATTTAGACATGCGTCGCCAAGGTAATATCATCAATATCGCTCCGCGCGATGAATTGTTGGCTAAAGATAAAGCATTCTTGCAAGCGGAAAAAGAGATTGCCGAATTAGGCCCATTGTTGTCACAAACCTTCCAATTGAAATACAAAAACGTTGAAGAATTCCGCAAAATTCTGCGTATTGAAGAAAACGGCAGCACAAATAATAGCAACAATAACCGTAACACCTTATTGAGCAACCGCGGCAGCGCCTTGATTGACCCTGCCACCAATACCTTGATTATTACGGATAATCACAGCGTGATTGAGAAATTCCGCAAGCTGATTAACGAGCTGGATGTACCGACACGCCAAGTTATGGTTGAAGCACGAATTGTAGAAGCAGATGAAGGCTTCTCACGCGATTTGGGTGTGAAATTTGGCTATACCGGCGTGAAAGGCCGTAATACTTGGGGCTCAAGCTGGTCAAATGCTGTGAAGAATACGGGGACTGCTTACAATAACAATGTCGCTGCTGCCAATGCGATTTTAAGCGGCTCTACCACTATTCCAACCTTAACCGCTTTGGAAATGAGCCCAAATATCAGCCTACCAACCACCAATGCAGCAACTACTTCAATTGCCCTGGTTCGCTCATTTGCTTCCGGCGCATTGGGCTTGGAATTGGCCGCTGCTGAAGGTCAAAACAAGAGCAAAACTATTTCCAATCCGCGCGTACTGACACAAGACCGCAAAGAAGCGACCATCGAATCGGGTACAGAAATTCCTTACCAAGAAGCGACTTCGAGCGGCGCTACTTCGGTATCGTTCAAAAAAGCGGTATTGGGCTTGACGGTAACGCCGAATATTACGCCTGATGGCCAAATCATCATGACGGTGAAAATCAATAAAGATACACCGCAAAACTGTACTGTAGATTCATTGAGCACCATGTGTATCAGCACCAAGAGTCTGAACACACAAGCCATGGTGGAAGATGGAGGTACCTTGATTGTGGGCGGTATTTACGAGGAAGAAAATTCCAATACGGTCAACAAAGTACCTTTATTGGGTGACATTCCGGTAGTGGGCAATTTGTTCAAATCTCGCAGCCGCAATGAAGCGCGCCGTGAATTGCTGGTTTTCATCACGCCGCGCATCATGGATAGCGTAGGCAACAACTTGCGCTACTAATCCTGCCAAACGGGCATACATATTCTCAAATGTATGCCCGTTTTAATATTTCCTTGCGTAAAAAATGAGAAACATTCAGGATAAAACATTTTCCTGCCAATTTCGTATAGAATGCCGCTATTATGGAAAAAATCAACGGCAACTTAATTTTTATCGGGCTGATGGGCGCCGGCAAAACCACTTTGGGCAAACACATCGCTCAAATGCTCGACCGCCCTTTTTACGACAGCGACCATGAAATCTGCGTGGCTTCGGGCGTCTCCATTCCGACTATTTTTGAAATGGAAGGCGAACAAGGTTTTCGTGACCGTGAAAGCAATATGCTCCAAAAGCTGTGCGCCTTAGAAAATATCGTTTTATCTACCGGCGGCGGCGCACCCTTGCGTGAAGAAAACCGCAAATGCTTAAGAGAACACGGCACTGTTATTTATCTGCACACCCGCCCGGAAATTCTGTTGGAACGTACCCGCTACGATACCAACCGCCCCTTGTTACAAGTTGAAGACCCGTTGGCCAAGCTGCAAGAACTATATGATATTCGCGACAGTATCTACCGCGAAACCGCCCATCTGGTCATTGAATCAGAAAATTATCAAAAAACCGTCAACCGCCTGCTCAACGCCCTACAAGCCGGTTAACACAGATGGCAATTCTAGTCGTTTTAAAATAGAAATTCAGACAAAGCAACAACGACCGCTGTGTACAGCTCAATACATAAGCGCGAATAACGCTGTATCATTTTTATTTTAAACATATATTTCGGCAAAGGCCGTCTGAAAACAGGTTTCCTCATGCTTTCAGACGGCCTTTTTCGCCAACCGACACACCGTAGGAATTATCATGCATACCCTAAGCGTTCAAACCCCTTCACATCAATATCCGATTTTCATCGGCCAAAACCTACTAGCGCAAGCCGATGAATTGTTGCAGCCTTATTTGACCAAAAAAGCCGCCATCATCACCAATGAAACCATTGCTCCGCTGTATTTGAAAAGCTTTCAGACGGCCTTAGACAAACTTGGCATCGCCCATTTCAGCATTATTCTTCCCGATGGCGAAGAACATAAAAACTGGCAAACCTTAAACCTGATTTTCGATGGTTTGATGCAAAACCGTGCGGAACGCAAAACCACCTTAATCGCATTGGGTGGCGGCGTGATTGGCGATATGGTCGGTTTCGCTGCAGCCACTTACCAACGCGGTGCACCGTTTATCCAAGTGCCGACTACCTTGTTAAGCCAAGTGGATTCTTCCGTCGGCGGCAAAACGGCCATCAATCATCCCTTGGGTAAAAACATGATTGGCGCGTTTTACCAGCCACAAGCCGTACTCGCCGATTTGAGCACACTGCAAACCTTATCGCAGCGCGAATTGTCTGCCGGCATGGCCGAAGTGGTGAAATACGGTGCGCTGGGCGATGCCGATTTCTTCGCTTGGTTAGAGCAAAATATGCCCGATTTAATGGCGCAACATCCAGAAAAACTGGCACAAGCAGTTTATCATTGCTGCAAAATGAAAGCCGACATCGTGGCACAAGACGAAACCGAACAAGGCATCCGTGCATGGCTCAATCTAGGCCACACTTTCGGCCATGCGATTGAAGCCGAAATGGGCTACGGCGTTTGGTTACACGGTGAAGCCGTCGCCGCCGGCACCGTCTTAGCCGCCCGCTTATCAGAACAGCTGGGCAAAACCACCACTGCCGATACCCAGCGCATCGCTGCTTTACTGGAAGCTGCCAAGCTGCCTGCCGCTCCGCCGCAGTTTGCCTTTGAAAAATGGATTGAGCACATGAGCCACGACAAAAAAGTCAGCAGCGGCGTGATGCGTTTTATCGGTTTAAACCGGCTAGGCGAAGCCAATATTACCGAAATCACCGATATGGCCATTCTTGAGCGCACATTACAGCCTTATTTGTAAGCGAGATTGAATGATGAAAAAGGCCGTCTGAAAGATTGAACTGTTCAACCCTTTCAGACGGCCTCAAGCCATATTCCGATTCACGCTAACCATAGCACCACAAAGCTATTGAAATCCCTGGTCTGATATACCATAATCTAATGTCTCGCTCTCACATTCATAAAGGCTTTGCCCATGTGCCAACTGCTCGGCATGAACTGCAACACCCCTACCGACATCACGTTTTCGTTTGAAGGTTTCAGACGGCGTGGCGGCCTCACCGACCACCACGCAGATGGTTTTGGCATCGGCTTTTTCGAAGGCAAAGGCATCCGCCTGTTTCATGACGACAAACCGAGTGCCAATTCCCCTGTGGCTGATTTGGTGCGCGATTATCCCATCAAATCAGAAAACGTCATCGCGCACATCCGCAAAGCGTCCCAAGGCCAAACTTCGCTCGTCAATACGCATCCGTTTGTGCGTGAAATGTGGGGCGAATATTGGCTGTTTGCCCACAACGGCCATCTGATTGATTTTGCACCAGAACAAGGCGATTTTTACCGCGCTGTCGGCTGCACCGATTCAGAACGTGCCTTTTGCTATATTCTCAACCGCTTACGTCAGCAATTTAGCGAAAAACCTGATGAAGCCACTTTGTTTGCCGCCATCAGCGAGTTAACCCACGAGATTCGCACCTATGGCTTGTTTAATTTTGTGATGTCTAACGGCGATTACCTGTTTGCCCATGCCAGCACTTTGTTGCACTACATCGTGCGCAAAGCACCGTTTGGTCAAGCCCGTTTATTAGATGATGATGTGATGGTCGATTTTGCCGAAGTGACCACGCCCAACGATAAAGTTGCCGTTATCGCTACGCTACCGTTGACCCGCGACGAAACTTGGCACCAATTGGCGGTGAATGAATTGGTGATGTTCCACCAAGGCGATATTGTCCACTCCGACAAACCGCATACCGCTATTTACATGAGCGTTGAAGAAGGTTTGGCGCTGGCGCGTGCTGTCGGCGTGTCTTGCTAAAATTGTTTGATTGACAAAGGCCGTCTGAAACGTTTCAGACGGCCTCTGCTATTCTTTTCCGCTATACGGATATGCGGCTATCAGTTACAATATCTATTTACAAACAAACGATTTAGCTGCATATGAAATGTCCGTTTTGCCAACACGCCAACACACAGGTTACCGACTCGCGCCTGCTGGAAGAAACCAACAGCATCCGCCGCCGTCGCCGCTGCGTGTCTTGCGGACAACGCTTCAGCACCTTTGAAACGGTTGAAATGCGTATGCCACAAGTGTTGAAAACCAATGGCAGCCGCGTCAACTTCAACCCGCACAAGCTTCACACCAGCCTTTCCCGCGCCCTGCACAAACGCCCTGTTACTCCAGAAAAAATCGACGAAACCGTTGCCCTAATTGAGCAGCGCCTGTATCAACTGGGCAAAAAAGAAGTGCCATCACAACTGGTCGGAGAAATGGCGATGGAAGAATTGGCCAAAATCGACCAAGTGGCCTATGTTCGCTTCGCTTCGGTTTATAAAAGTTTTAATGATGTTTCGGAATTTACCCAAGCAATTGCTACCTTGCCACAATCCCAGCAAGCTGAATAAGGCCATCTGAAACCATTTGACCATGAGAAGACAATGAGTCATCAACATGAATACAAAATTTTTACTGTCTATCCTTGTTTTACTATTGCTGAGTGCGTGCAATAAAGTCAGCGAAACGCCTGCCCCAGCCGCTGCTTCCGAACCAATCGCTTCGGCGGCCTCAGCAGCTTCCGCCGCGTCTGCGCCGATAGTAAAAGAAAACACCGTGCAAGAGCTGAACAGCAAAGACAGTAAAATTCGCATCATGATTGAAAATACTCAATTTACCGATGTGATTGACGATCAGAATTTACATCCCGAAGGCATTTCGGCTGATGAGCTGACCTTGCTACAACGCGACAATGCTTCCGGCATCACGCTCTATACCGCCAACTTGGGCAAAGCCAAAACCGATGCCAAAGCTTATTTCACCCATTTAAAAGAAACCCTTCAATCTGCTAAGGGCATGGATAATATGCGCGTGGGCATTGCGACTGACAACCGCATGAACTACCGTTTCAGCCAACCCACTGAAGACGGCAACACGCTCTCTGAAAACTGCATTGCCATTCACGAAACCAACATTTATACCGTATGCGCCAGTTCGACTACCGCTTCTACCGAGCAACTGGCTTTCGTCTTAAAAGACGTCAATTTAATCAAATAAAGGCCGTCTGAAATGTTCAGCAACACCGATATCCAGATGATGCAAAACGCCCTTGCCCTTGCCCGGCTGGGGCGTTTTTCCACTTCCCCCAATCCCCGCGTCGGCTGCGTCATTGCACACGGCGGGCAGATTGTCGGCCAAGGCTACCATGTCAAAGCAGGCGAACCGCATGCCGAAGTACATGCCTTACGGCAGGCCGGTGCCATGGCACAAGGAGCAACCGCCTATGTAACGCTTGAGCCCTGCAGCCATTACGGCCGCACGCCCCCTTGCGCCAAAGCCTTAATCGAAAGCGGTGTGACACGTGTGGTCGCTGCCATGACCGACCCCAATCCTTTGGTGGCCGGAAAAGGTTTGGCCATGCTGACCGCGGCAGGCATTCAAACCGAAAGCGGCTTGCTGGAACGTGAAGCACGCGAATTAAACCGCGGTTTTTTGTCGCGCATCGAGCGCAACCGACCTTATGTACGGCTCAAATGCGCCGCCAGTCTTGATGGTAAAACCGCGCTCTCAGACGGCCAAAGCCAATGGATTACCAGCGAGGCTGCAAGAAACGACGTGCAGCAAGTGCGTGCTGAAAGCTGCGCTATACTCACCGGCATCGGCACGGTACTGGCAGACAATCCGCGCTTAAATGTGCGTGCATTCCCTACCCTGCGCCAACCCGTCCGCGTGGTGTTAGACAGCCAATTGCGCACACCTTTAGACAGCCATCTGGTTTCAGACGGCCAAAGCCCTACCCTGATTATCACTTTGATTGAGGATGAAACACGTTGGCAGCCTTATTTGGCCTACCCACATATCGATATTGTCAGGCCGTCTGAAAGCATTGGCGAGCGCCTCGATTTAAAGCAGGTTTTGAACATCTTGGCCGAAAAAGGCATTGGCGAATTGATGATTGAAGCCGGCACCACACTCAATACCAGTTTTTTACAAGCTGACTTAGTGGATGAAATCGTGTTGTACCAATCGCCTAAAATCTTAGGCAATCCGAGTAAAATGCTGTTTAATTTTGATGAGCAGCCTGATATTTTGCAGCAGAAGCCACACTGGCAAAGCCAGTCGGTTGAAATATTGGATGGTGATATTAAATGGACACTAGTTCGCTCTGACACGATTTAGTGCAAACCATAACAAGCATACTTTTAATGAGTGTGCTTTTATTTTGCTTCTACTTATCGTTAATCAAAATAAAATTGAAACAATTTATTTTTAAAGTAAATAGATTAATAAATATATTTGTTAAATAATGTAAATATATTCGTATTTATCTTACGTAAATAGACGATAGCACTTCTCATTTTTATATTATTCCTTTTTCATTTTTAAATTAAATCTTTATTTTTTCATATACTTATTTCTTATTTCTATATTTTCTTCATCACTATGCTATTAGTATTTTTTAACCGTAATAAAACTACCGTATAACCGTATTTTCTCACGGTAAAACTTTTTTGTTTGAGACGACTCTTACAAACGCTTATGATTGCCTTCATTACTCACCTAAAGACAAAAAAGCTGTCTGTCATTCGGCTTTACAGTCAGCCGTGATGATGCCGCAATCACACAGACATGATTGAACAGCCTGTTCAAATGCCATGCAAGATGAGTTTCCTATCAATCACATGAGAAAAGTCATGAAAAATATTACTATTCAAAAGTTTGCCGACAAAACCGCCAAAATCGGTATTGTCGGTTTGGGTTATGTTGGTCTGCCACTGATGCTGCGTTATGTTGATATCGGTTACCAAGTATTGGGCTTCGATATTGATGAAACCAAAGTCAACAAATTGAACAAAGGCGAAAGCTACATCGAGCACATCCCTTCTGAAAAAATTGCAGCCGCCAGCCAATCTTTGTTTGAAGCGACTACAGATTTCTCACGCATTGGTGAAGTAGAAGCCGTGATCTTGTGTGTACCGACACCATTGAACAAATACCGTGAACCGGACATGAGTTACGTAATCGACACCACCAACGCGGTTAAACCTTACTTACGCGAAGGCCAAGTATTGTCTTTGGAATCAACCACCTACCCTGGCACCACCGAAGAGGAACTGTTGCCACGCGTGGAAGAAGGCGGCCTGAAAGTCGGCGAAAACGTATTCTTGGTTTACTCTCCAGAACGTGAAGACCCGGGTAACCCTAACTTCGAAACCCGCACGATTCCTAAAGTAATCGGCGGCCATACTCCAGCTTGTTTGGAAGTTGGTAAAGCCTTGTATGAGCCAGCTATTGATAAAGTTGTGCCTGTAAGCTCAACCAAAGCTGCTGAATTGACTAAACTTTTGGAAAACATCCACCGTGCCGTTAACATCGGTTTGGTAAACGAAATGAAAATTGTCGCCGATAAAATGGACATCGACATTCATGAAGTTATTGCAGCTGCGGCGACCAAACCTTTTGGTTTCGTTGCCTACTATCCTGGCCCAGGTTTGGGTGGTCACTGTATCCCAATTGACCCATTCTACCTGACTTGGAAAGCACGCGAATACGGTGTAAACACCCGCTTTATCGAGCTGGCCGGCGAAGTAAACTCATATATGCCTGACTATGTTATCGAAAAAGTAAGCTTGGGCTTGAACGAGCACAACCGCTCAATCAAAGACAGCAAAATCCTGATTTTGGGTATTGCCTATAAGAAAAACGTGGACGACATGCGCGAAAGCCCATCAGTAGAAGTGATGGACCGCTTGGCCAAGCTGGGCGCCAATGTTGCTTACTCTGACCCACACGTACCTGAGTTCCCACATATTCCAGGCCATCACTACTTCGATTTGAAGAGCGAGACTTTAACCCCTGAGAATATTGCTCAATTCGATTGCGTGGTATTGACAACTGATCACGATAAATTTGATTACGCCATGATTACCGAGCATGCCAAATTAATCGTAGATACTCGCGGTAAATTCTCAGTTAAGAACCCTAAAGTAATCAAAGCATAATTGCAACAAGCTGACTGGCTACTCAAGCCAGTCGGTTTTCTTGGCGCATTTGATCTTTCAGATACGCCAAGAAAACCTTTCTAAACAATATCAATAAATGGTCGATTGATCTCAACATTGCCCAAACGCCCACTTGTAACCACCCTATAGGCCGTCTGAAACAAATATATGAATGCACGTAAAATTTTAGGTTATGCACTCGGCCCTATCGGCAGCGCGGCTTTTGGCTTGATTTCCTTGCCGCTGATTTCTTGGTATTTCCCAGCAGAAGACATTGGCCGTATTGTATTCCTGCAAACGGTATCCAGTCTCATTATTTTGGTATTGGGATTAGGCTTGGATCACGCCTATATTCGCAATTATTACGAAGTTGAAAACAAAGCCAGCTTATTTAAATCGTTGGCGACTTTGCCATTTTTATTGGTCACGCTTGCTTCCATTGCCATTGCCTTATGGAACCCGACTTGGCCTTCTGACTTAGTATTTGATTTAAGCGATGGTGTATTAGGTGGTCTATTTTTGCTCTTTCTGACTACTGCTTTATTTTCTCGCTTCTTATCTTTGATCTTGAGAATGCAGGAAAAAGCTTTTGCCTTTTCCGTCAGCCAACTGATACCGAAATTTTTTATTCTTGCTTTTGTTTTGATACTGGTTGCATTCGGTTTACCTAAAAACACATTAAGCTTGATCTTTTCTTATACCGCAGCACAAATCGTGACCGTAATGATATTGGCTTATCAAACGAAAGGTGAACTGAAATCAGCGATTACATCTTCTTTCTCAAAAGATTTGTCCAACCAAGCTTTGCAATATGGCTTACCTTTAGCATTCGGCAACTTAGCCTATTGGGGATTCACATCTGTAGACCGTTTTGTACTGAAAGAAATGGCCAGCTTAGAGCAACTGGGTATTTATTCGATGGCGGTAAATTTTGGTGCCATCGCGCTCATTTTCCAAAGCATTTTTTCCACAATTTGGGCACCCATGGTATTTAAATGGGTCAAAGAAAATGAGAATCTAGATAAAATCAGTCAAGTAGCGGTATCAATGACGGCTTTAATCAGCGCCATCATCTGCATGGTGGGGATTTTCTCACCTATTGTGACATGGATTTTGCCGCCAAAATATGAGCCTGTTCAATTTATTTTACTTTCAAGTTTATTGTTTCCACTCTTCTACACATTAACTGAAGTCAGCGGAATCGGCTTGAACGTCGTTAAAAAAACATGGCTGATTACCGTGATTAATTTTGTGTGCTTGGGGGTAAATTTATCGCTCTTGAAATTCCTTGTGCCTTCACTTGGCGCAAGAGGTGCGGCCATTGCAAGTGCCACTTCATTCTGTATATTCTTTATGATTAAAACAGAGCTCTCATCAAAACTATGGCAAAAATTGCCACGTATGAAATTGTATTCCAATGCTATTTTGTGTTTGCTAATGTGTATTAGCTATACTTATTTTGGTACCAAAAGCAATTATTTTATTTTCTCATTATTGTGGTTAGGCGGTTTAATTCTATTGACAATTTATCATAAAAAACAAATTCTTGAATCTGTTAGCATAGTTAAAGCACGCCTGAGAAAACATTAAATAATATTAGGGAAAATATCCAGATAATGGCAAATCTTGTCTGAAATCTGTCTTGTAGGACTTACTGTGGAAATCAAAAAACAAAAACTTTATATCATTCTTTTTTATCTGATGATTTTCTCGTATATGTTAGGCCCCACCCTATCATATAGGGTTGGTATTCCACGCATTGATAACCCGTTAACTATTCTGATTAGTTTGGTTGTGCCATTTATTTTAGCCTTTGAACTGAAAAATATTCCTAAAAATATATTTTATGCTTTATTGGCAGTATTCGTTATGGCTTACTGGGGCGGGCTGCATTTATTGATTTCGTCGCTTTCACGAATTCAATTCATGGATACCCTGTTTTTCCTGTCGTTACCGAGTTTATTTTACCTATTATATTTAATCATCAGTCGACATGAAGAACCCCTTACCTTTATCCACAGAGTATTGATTTTTTTCGTCAGCTGTATGGTGATCCCTCCCGCAATCGAAGTTGCAACCGGTTTTCAATTTGTACAATCAAATGAAATCTTGGCAGTAGATTCCGGGATTATTAAAGGATTCTTCTTTAACCCTAACAACTTAGGCACTGCCGCATTGTGTTTTTCGCCTGCCATATTGGTATTTTTTACCACCCATGCAAGCAAAAAAGATAAAAGAATAGGTTGGTTACTTTTTTTAGCTTTAGGCGCAATTATTTTTGCCAGCGCATCGCGAACTGCAACGCTTTGTTACATCATTCTATTTTTACTTAATCTCATCTATCGTAACAATGCGTTGTTGACAACATTAATGATCTTAATTAGCGGTATCGTCTTATCGATGATTCCGAAAGAATGGATTGGTAGTTTTCTTTTATCGTTAAATGGTAATGTATTTTTAGAAAATATTTCTTCACGTTTGTATCTTTTCTTATTTGACTTGGATAGCGACAATTCAGTCGGATACAGACAAGAAATCTATAATTATTTTTGGAATAATCCGCCATTTTTACTCTACGGATACGGCCCGAAAAATTTTGGGGAATTTTTTGGTGGACACTTAAGCGGTAGCTTAGGTTTTGAAAATCCACACAGCTTTATTATTGAGCTCTATTTAGGATTTGGCATCATTTCTTTATTAGGTTTTATTGCATACGTAGTCACCTATATGCTGCAAGCTGCTTCAAACAGTAATTTTAATTCTAAGCAAAAATTTATCGCCTTAGCAGCGATGGGCTTATTTTTATTGGCAGGCTTTATTCCTTCTACTATTTTCAGGATGCCATTTATTTGGTTTCCGTGTTTTATGATTTTTATATACAGCACTTTGCCAATGTACAAAAAGCATGCCGTTACACAATAAATTTAAATTTCAAACTCAAGAATGTTTACGATGAAAAAAATTGTTTTAACTTCTAATATGGATGGCTTAGGCGGTACTGAAAATGCCACGTTCCGTTTAGGTCGTTTATTAAATGCCCGTGGCCATCAAGTGATTTTGGCATCTTCAGACGGCCCTTTAATTAAAGAGGCGCAAGAATTAGGCATCAAATGGCAGCCTATCAACTTCTATCAAGGTGGTAAAAAAGGTTATATCAAAGCCATGTTTGCTTATATGAAGATGTTAAAACGCGAACAGCCTGACGTGGTTCACTGCCAAATGGCGCGTATTGTGCCTGCTTGCGCCATTGCAGCCAAAATTGCTTCGCCTAAAACCAAAGTGTTTTACCATGCCCGTGGTTTAGATCCTCAAACCTACCCTAAAATTGCAAAATTATTTGATAAATTAGGCGTGTACATCATCGGCAACTGTAAACACGAACAAGAAAAGTTGATTCGTCATGGCTTCCCTGCTAACCGTGTAACCTACACTTATAACGCCTTGCATAAAGTGGATTATGTCCCTGAGAAAAGCAGCAAAGATTATGTCATGCTGGGTACATTATCACGCTTAGACACCGTTCGCGCGGTACATCTAATGTTGGACATCTTCAAGAAAATGTTTGACCGCGGCTTACCTGTCCGCCTAAACGTAGCCGGTATCGGTGAAGAGATGGAAAACTTAAAAGCACAAGCCAAACGTTTGAATATCGACGACAAAGTCACTTTTTTAGGCGGTGTACGTGATTTGACCAGCTACTTCAAAGAAGCCGACATCTTGGTCAACACACCGCATTGCATAGGCGATCATGGCGCCGGCGTCGGTAATAATATTTTGGAATCTGGGTTATATGATACCCCTGTCGTTACTTACGATATGGCCGGTATTTCTGAAATGGTGATTACCGGTAAAACCGGTTACTGCATTCCGTTTGGTGATGATGAACAATTTATCGAAGCGGTAACTAAATTAGTAAAAAGTCGTCAATTGCGTGACGAAATGGGTAAAGCATTACATCAACATGTGGCCCACCTGTGTTCTGATGATGAAATTTACCGCACCACTATGGCTGCATACAACATGTAAGACCGTCTGAACGATGAACATTACCATTGTTGCCCCTTATTGCTCTTTACCTAGCGAACCGCATTTCAACCGCTTTTGGTATTTGGCAGAGTTATTGTCGCAAAAGCACGATGTATTGCTGATTACCAGCAACTTTAAGCATTACGATAAATCGTTCAGACGGCCTGAAGATGCCGAATCTGCTTCACAAGGCCGTCTGAAAGTTATGCTGTTAGAAGAAAGCGGTTATCAGAAAAACGTTTCTATATCGCGCTTAAAAAGCCATCATGTTTTTGTCAAAAATTTAGAAAACTGGCTCACTCAACGACAAGCCGGTGACATAGATTTGGTGTACTCAGCTTACCCCTTAATTGCCACCAATCTGGTTTTGGGGAAATTTAAGCGAAAGCTGGGCTACAAAATGATTATTGATGTGCAGGATGTCTGGCCGGAATCCTTCTCGGCCGTCATTCCTTTTATGAAAAAAGTGCAACATCAAAAATTTCCGTTTTCATCTCGGGCAAATGAAGCTTATGCCTATGCAGACGGCTTAGTGGCAGTATCAAAGTCTTACTTGAAGCGTGCACATGAGGCCAACCCGCAAGCACCGAGGGAAGTGGTATTTATTGGTGCGGATTTTGACAAAATGGCAACGGCGCCACAAAAAGTATTCACTACACCAGCGATTCGTTTCTTTTACTTGGGCACACTCAGTTTCAGTTACGACATGGAAACTGTCTGCAAAGGGATGCAGCAATTATTAGCTGATGGTCTGAATGTGGAGCTGCATGTCATGGGTGGTGGTCCGGATTTAGAAAAGTTAAAAAAATATGCGAGCGAATCGATCAAATTTTATGGATATATTCCCTACGCTGAGATGATGTCGGTAGCCAAAGGTTGTGATATTGCCGTGAATCCGATTCATGCCCACTCGGCAGCTTCAATTACTAATAAGCTCTCAGACTACTTAGCGCTGCAAAAACCGATTTTAAACAGCCAAGTGCATCCTGAAGTTGCCGAAACTTTAAAACTGGTACCCCATACCAACTACCAATCTGGCAATGTAGAAGATTTTGTACGAGCAGCCAAAGCCATTCTCAACCATAAAAACGACCCTGTGCAATTTGAAGAAATCATTCGTCGCTTTAAACGCGATGTTTCCTATCAAAGAATTGTCCACCTTATTGAAAGATTAGGTCATGAATAAACTGATTAAACGCCTATTCGACATTGTCGCTTCGGCGGCCGGCTTAATTATTTTGTCACCGGTATTTTTGATTTTGATTTATCTCATCAAGAAAAATTTGGGCTCGCCGGTATTTTTTACTCAAGAGCGCCCAGGTGAAAACGGTAAACCGTTCAAAATGATTAAATTCCGCTCTATGCGTGATGCCATTGATGCCAACGGCAATCCACTCCCCGACAGTGAACGGTTGACCCCGTTCGGACGCAAATTGCGTGCCACCAGTCTCGATGAACTCCCCGAGCTTTGGAATGTCTTAAAAGGCGATATGAGTCTGGTAGGCCCACGTCCGCTGTTGATGAGCTATTTGCCCTTATACAATGATTTCCAAAACCGCCGCCATGAAATGAAACCGGGCGTTACCGGCTGGGCTCAGGTAAATGGCCGCAATGCATTGTCATGGGATGAGAAATTTGCCCATGATATTTGGTATATCGACAATTTCAGCCTTTGGCTGGACATTAAAATCTTATTTTTAACTGTCAAAAAAGTATTTATCAAAGAAGGCATTTCCGCTGATGGAGAAGCCACTATGCCGTTTTTCACAGGAAATGACACCAATGAAAAAAAATAATGTACTGATTTTATCTGCCGGCCGCCGTGTTGAGCTGGTTCAAGACTTTAAAACTGAAGCCGCTAAATTTGAAGGTGACATCAAAGTATTCACAACCGATATGTTCCCGCACATGTCATCGGCTTGTCATGTTTCAGACGGCTCATTTGTGGTACCTGCCATCAAAGCCGATGATTACATCGACAGCATTTACCAACTCGCAGTTGAACACAACATCGCCTTGATTATTCCGACCATCGATACAGAATTGCAGAAGCTGGCTGATGCCCGTGCTCGTTTTGAAGAAGCCGGTATTCACATCATTGTATCGGACAGCACTCTGATTACCTTATGTCGTGATAAGCGCAAAACTGCTGATTTGTTTGCCCAATACGGCATTCAATCACCCAAAATTTACGACCGAAATAACTTAACCCTGCCCTGCTTCGTCAAACCTTATGACGGCAGCCGCGCCATTGGTACCAAACGTGTTGATACTCAAGCAGATATTACTGAAGAGATGATGGCCGATCCTAAATTAATGTTCTGCCAGCTCATCGATATCGTCAATGAATTCAAAGAATTTACCGTTGACATGTATTACGACAATCAAGGCCGTCTGAAATGCGTGATTCCGCGTGAGCGCTTGGAAGTGCGTACCGGTGAAGTCAGCAAAGGCATTACCCGTCGCAATCACTTATATGATGTATTGGTTGAAAAAATGGCGGTATTGGAAGGTGCGCGCGGCTGTATCACTGCTCAATTTTTCTACAACGACCAAACCGAAGAATTTTACAGCGTCGAAATCAACCCACGCTTTGGCGGCGGTTTCCCGCTGACCTATGCGGCTGGTGGTAATTATCCCGGCTGGCTGATTCAAGAATACTTGATGGGTCAGGAAATTTCCTTTTTCGACCAATGGGAAAATAACTTAATGATGCTGCGCTACGATGCCAGGGTACTGGTTCATGAAAATCAATAATCCTCAAAACGCAGTATTGGTGTTCGATTTAGATGATACCTTATATTCAGAATACGACTATAAAGTGTCCGGCATTCAATCCGTGATTCAAACCATTGCCACACTTTATCCTGAATACGATGCACATTCTTTAGAATCTGCTATTGATTATCAGGATAATAATTGGCTGGATGTCATCTGTACTCAATGCCGTCTGAATGATTCGGAAAAACAAACTTTATTATGGCAATACCGATTACATAAACCGGTTATCAAGCCTTATATGGATTACGAATCGCTAAAGAATCTCACCCAATATTTTGCTGCGACCGCATTGATTACGGATGGCCGCAGCATTACCCAGCGCCTCAAATTAGAAGCGCTTGGCCTCATGGATTTATTTGCAGATATTCTGATTTCGGAATCTTTTCAATCAGAAAAGCCCAACCCCGAACGCTTTGCCTATCTGCAAAATAAATATGGTAAAAACCATCAATTCATTTATGTGGGTGACAATATTAAAAAAGACTTTATTACCCCTAAAAAAATGGGCTGGCTTACGATTGGGCTGAAAGGTTCTGAACACAATATTCATCAGCACAAATCTGACGATTTTGATGCCGCATACCACCCACATTTTTGGATTGAGTCTTTAACCGATTTAAAAAAGCACTTCGGCATTTAATCGGCACTGTTTATTTAAGAAATTCCACCAGCCTTTTTTTCAGGAAAAGCAAATGCTTAATACCTCTCTCTCTCCATGGCCCAGCTTCACCCAAGAAGAAGCAGATGCAGTATCACGCGTGCTGCTGTCAAACAAAGTCAATTATTGGACCGGCACCGAATGCCGCGAATTTGAAAAAGAATTTGCCCAATATATCGGAACCGAATATGCCATTGCATTATCAAATGGCACGGTGGCATTGGATGTTGCACTCAAAGCCATGGACATTGGCGCAGGCGATGATGTGATTGTGACGTCACGTACCTTCTTGGCTTCCGCCTCTTCGATCGTCACTGCGGGCGCCAATCCGGTGTTTGCCGATGTTGACTTAAACAGCCAAAACATCAGCGCTGAAACCATTAAAGCCGCACTGACACCGAATACTAAAGCCATTATCGTGGTGCATTTGGCCGGTATGCCTGCCGAAATGGACGACATCATGGCTCTGGCAGCAGAACACAAATTGTGGGTGATTGAAGATTGCGCGCAAGCACACGGCGCCAAATACAAAGGCAAATCAGTCGGCTCTATCGGCCATGTCGGTGCATGGTCGTTCTGCCAAGACAAAATCATGACCACCGGCGGCGAAGGCGGCATGGTTACCACCAATGACAAAGATTTGTGGAGCAAAATGTGGTCGTATAAAGACCACGGCAAAAGCTACGATGCTGTTTACCACCGCGAACATGCGCCAGGTTTCCGTTGGTTGCATGAGAGCTTCGGCACCAACTGGCGCATGATGGAAATGCAAGCCGTCATTGGCCGCATTCAAATCAAACGCATGCCGGATTGGACAGCTAAACGTCAAGCCAATGCCGAACAATTAACGCAATCATTCCGTAAATTCAGCAGCATCCGTTTAGTTGAAGTTGCCGATTACATCGAACATGCACAGTACAAATATTATGTTTTCGTCAAACCGGAAAACTTGAAAGAAGGTTGGACACGCGATCGCATTGTCAATGAATTGAATGCACGCAACGTGCCGGCTTATCAAGGCAGCTGCTCGGAAGTGTATTTGGAAAAAGCCTTTGAAGGCACGCCGTGGCGCCCGAAAGAACGTTTGAAAAACGCCGTTGAATTGGGCGAAACCAGCTTGATGTTCTTGGTACACCCAACTTTAACTATAGAAGAAATGGCTTTTTGCTGCCACAATATTGAACAAATCTTAGCAGAAGCGACTGCATAAATATTTATTTCATAAATATTTATTTATTGATATCTTTACTTTAGACATACCAAAATGAATTTGGAAACCCTGTTAGCTCTACCCCGCAGCATTAAAAAGGCATTCTTTGTCATTTATGACCTGTTCGTCCTATTTATTGCTTTTTGGTTTACCCAAAGCTTGAAATTCAACCATTCTGACGAATGGCTCAACATCATTAACTGGCCTGCTTTTCTCGTAACCGCGGTACTGAGCATCACCATTTTTATCCGTTTAGGCCTCTATCGTGCAGTCACCCGTTATGTCAGCACCCGTGTATTGACGACCGCAATGGCCGGCAGTACTTTTTCAGCTGTCATCTTCTTTACCAGCATCCTGTTTTTTGAGCATAGATTTACATTTGCATTGCCACTGGTTTACTTCCTGCTCGTTGTCGTACTAATCACCAGCTCACGTATTACACTGCGGGCAGTCTTATCTGAACGCCATACTAAAAAAATGAGCCCAGTTATTATTTACGGAGCAGGCAGTTCGGGACGTCAATTACTGGAGGCCATCAAACAAGTCCGTGAATACCATGCAGTTGCTTTTGTGGATAACGACAAAAGTATTCAGCATAATATGATTTATGATTTAACGGTTTATGCGCCACATGAAATCCAATCTCTAATCAGCCGTTACGGTGTCGAAAAAATCTTATTGGCCATACCGCATGCAACCCAGAAAGAACGCAAGGCCATTATCAAACATTTAGAACAATATAAATGTGAAGTTTTGACGATTCCCAGTATGAAAGATTTGGTCGACGGCAAAATCAATGTCGGCTCATTGAAAAAAATCTCAGTTGTTGATTTATTAGGTCGCGATCCTGTCGAACCGCACGCTGAATTGATGTGTGCAGATATTACCGGCAAAGTCGTCATGGTCACCGGTGCCGGCGGTTCGATTGGTTCGGAGTTATGCCGACAGATTTTACAGTGCGCCCCCACTAAATTATTGCTGCTTGAACTATCTGAGTTTTCTTTATATAACATCCATCAAGAACTCAATGAAAAACAAAAAGAAACCGGCTCTCCTGTTGAAACACTACCGCTATTGGGCTCAGTACAAAACAAAGAGCGCCTGTTAAGCATCATGCGCGCCTACCAAGTCGAAACCGTTTACCATGCTGCAGCATATAAGCATGTGCCGATGGTTGAATTCAATACCATCGAAGGCATTCAAAATAATATTTTCGGCACACTCTTCTGCGCACAAGCAGCAATTGAAGCCAAGGTCGATACTTTCGTTCTGATTTCAACCGACAAAGCCGTGCGTCCGACCAACACCATGGGGGCCAGCAAACGCATGGCCGAACTATGCCTGCAAGCTTTGGCTGCCGAACCAAACCAGCATACCCGTTTCTGTATGGTGCGTTTTGGAAACGTATTGGGTTCATCCGGCTCAGTGGTACCTGTATTTGAAAAACAAATTGCAGCCGGCGGCCCGATTACCCTCACGCACCAAGATATTACCCGCTACTTCATGACCATCCCGGAAGCAGCACAACTGGTGATTCAGGCAGGGGCAATGGGCAAAGGCGGTGATGTGTTTGTGTTGGACATGGGCGAATCAGTCAAAATCATTGACCTTGCCAAGCAAATGATTAATCTGAGCGGATTGAAGATTAAAGATACCTTACACCCTGAAGGTGACATTGCCATCAAAATTACTGGTTTACGTCCGGGTGAAAAGCTGTATGAAGAACTGCTGATCAGTGATGAAGTACAAAAAACCTCTCACCCCCGCATCATGACTGCTAATGAAATCATGTTATCTTGGGTGCAATTATCCGATATCCTGACACGCATGGAATCTGCCTGTCGGGACATGGATCACCCCTCTCTTCGTGCTCTTTTAATGGAAGCCCCAATCGGCTTTCATCCCAAAGATGATATTTGTGACCTCACTTGGTTACCGCATAAATAAACCATCTGAACATTAAAACTCAGCAATTGCCGTTTATGTTCAGACGGCTTTTCCCTCCATCTGCGGGCTTATTGAAAACTGATCAGAAACCAAGCCGATTTTAGATGAATGGCGCACAATACGAATGAACCATCAATCATACGGAGCGGCATTTTCAGTCCGTATGCTCAACGCGCCCCAAAATCATCGCATCGCCATAGCTGAAAAAACGGTATTCCTGCTCAACCGCATGTTGATACACATCACGGATATGCTGCATACCCGACAATGCACTCACCAGCATCAGCAGCGTTGATTTCGGCAAATGGAAATTGGTAATCAAGCGGTCAACCACTTTGAAGCGATAGCCCGGGGTAATAAAAATATCGGTATCGCCCTGCCCGGCTTTCAGACGGCCTGTTTCCCGCGCAGCAGATTCCAATGCCCGCATCGACGTGGTGCCGATCGACCACACCCGATTACCACGTGCTTTGGCTGCTTCAATTGCTGCAACTGTTTCAGACGGCACCTCAAACCATTCGCTGTGCATTTTATGATCGGCAATATTATCCACGCGAACAGGCTGGAACGTGCCCGCGCCCACATGCAAGGTCACTTCCGCCATTTCCACGCCTTTGGCTTTCAACGCAGCCAACAGCTCATCGGTAAAATGCAAACCGGCCGTCGGCGCGGCAACTGCGCCCTGATGCTTGGCATAAACCGTTTGATAGCGGCTGTCGTCTTTATCATCCGCCGCCCGTTCAATATAAGGCGGCAAAGGCAAATGGCCGTTTTGCTCCAATAATTCATAAACCGTTTGCGTACCGTCAAATCGCAGGCAGAACAATTCTTCCTGCCGTTCAACCATCACCGCATTAATGCCGCCTTCAAAAATCAGCTCCGTTCCTGGCTTGGGTGATTTTGACGAACGCACATGCGCTAAAGCGGTATGTTCGTCTAAAACACGTTCAATCAGTGCTTCAATTTTGCCGCCGCTGGCTTTTTGGCCAAACAAGCGTGCTTTAATCACTTTGGTGTTGTTAAACACCAGCACATCGCCGCGTCCGACATAATCAGGCAAATCGGCAAAATGCGCATCTTTGAGCGGCATATCGGGCAAAGCCACCAGCAAACGGCTGCTGCCGCGCACTTCAGGCGGGTGTTGCGCGATTAATTTTTCAGGTAATTCAAAGTCAAAATCAGCAATATCCATGATTTTTTTCACAATCCAAAACAGCCGTTATTATACGCATATTTCTTCTTTTCAGACGGCCTGTTTTCTTATGAAACCAACTGATTAGAATATATACTCTTGTTAACAAACTCATCTTGCTTCCGCTTTCGATTTTTGCCATTTAACGCCAAAATGAGCGATTTTTCGATATTTTGCTAGACATTTTGCTGTAACTTCGGGAAAATAGCTTAGTTAAATTCCGGCTACGGCTGGCACATTCCCTATTTCTTTTGTCCGTTGCCACAGACGGATAACGGGCAAACACAACCTGATTCAACATCACTATGTAACGTAACACGGCTCTGCAACAGACCGTCTCGATAAGGAACCAAAATGGATTTGCGCAAACTGAAAAAACTGATTGATTTAGTTGAAGAATCCGGTATCGCCGAAATCGAAGTAACCGAAGGCGAAGAAAAAGTCCGTATTACCCGTGCTACCGCCGCTCCGGCGCCTGTTTATGCCCCGGCTCCGGTTGCCGCACCTACCGCTGTGGCTGCTGCGCCGGCTGCCGCTGCCGCACCAGCAGCAGAAGCACCTGCACGCAATTTGGCTGATGCCCAAAAATCACCAATGGTCGGCACTTTCTACCGCGCCCCTGGCCCGAACGCCAAGCCGTTTGTCGAAGTCGGCCAAAGCGTGAAAGCCGGTGACACCCTGTGCATCATCGAAGCCATGAAGCTGATGAACGAGATCGAAGCTGAGAAATCAGGCGTAATCAAAGAAATTCTGGTGGAAAACGCCACCCCTGTGGAATTTGGCGAACCGTTGTTTATCATCGAATAATCCGCGTTCAGACGGCCTGATAAAAATAGGCCGTCTGAAACTTTTCGGAACATTTGAAGCATAAACATTTTCAGACGGCATGTTTGTTTTAAAATGCCATCTGAAAAATACAGGAAAATCATTATGTTGAACAAAGTATTAATCGCCAACCGCGGTGAAATCGCCTTGCGCGTGCTGCGTGCCTGCCGTGAAATGGGCATCGCCACCGTTGCCGTGCATTCCGAAGCCGACAAAGACAGCCTGCACGTTAAATTGGCCGACGAATCAGTGTGCATTGGCCCTGCCAACTCTGCACAAAGCTACCTGAATATCCCTGCTCTGATTGCCGCTGCCGAAGTGACCGGCGCCGACGGCATTCACCCAGGCTACGGCTTTTTGGCGGAAAATGCCAATTTTGCTGAACAAGTCGAGCAATCCGGCTTCACCTTTATCGGCCCGAAAGCCGACACCATCCGCCTGATGGGCGACAAAGTATCTGCCAAACACGCCATGATTGAAGCCGGCGTGCCTTGCGTACCGGGTTCAGACGGCGCTTTGCCTGACGATGACGAAGAAATCCTCAAAATCGCCGATAAGGTCGGTTTTCCGGTAATCATCAAAGCATCGGGCGGCGGCGGCGGTCGCGGTATGCGTGTGGTCGAGGAAAAAGAAGACCTAATTCGCTCGGTGGAAATGACCAAAACCGAAGCCGGTGCCGCATTCGGCAATCCGATGGTGTATATGGAACGCTACCTGCAACGTCCGCGCCACGTGGAAATCCAAGTATTGGCCGACGAACACGGCAATGCGATTTATTTGGCCGAGCGCGATTGTTCTTTGCAACGCCGCCACCAAAAAGTCATCGAAGAAGCGCCTGCACCGGGTATCACGCCGGAAGAGCGCGCCAAAATCGGCCAAGCTTGTGCCGATGCCTGCAAACGCATTGGTTATCGCGGCGCGGGTACGTTTGAATTCTTGTATGAAGACGGCGAATTCTTCTTTATTGAGATGAACACCCGCGTTCAGGTTGAGCACCCTGTCACCGAGCTGATTACCGGCGTGGACATCGTGCAAGAGCAAATCCGCATTGCCAGCGGCCTGCCGTTGCAATATACTCAAGACGACATCCAAATCGAAGGCCACGCCTTTGAGTGCCGTATCAATGCTGAAGACCCTTATAATTTCATCCCAAGCCCTGGCTTGATTGAAAGCTGCCACTTACCGGGCGGCTTGGGCATCCGCGTGGACAGCCACATCTACCAAGGCTACCGCATCCCGCCGTTTTACGACAGCTTGATCGGTAAAATCTGCGTGGTCGGCAAAGATCGTGCACAAGCCATGGCGAAAATGCGCGTGGCACTAGCCGAATTGGCCGTGACCGGCATCAAAACCAATACCCCGCTGCACCGCGATTTGTTCAAAGACGAAGGCTTTGCCCAAGGCGGCGTGAGCATCCACTATTTAGAAAAATGGTTGGAGCAACGCAAAGCCGAATTGGCTGATAAATAAGCGGATCATCATCAAGGCCGTCTGAAACGAAGGGAAGCTGCCCTATCTTTCAGACGGCCTTTTTCAATCCACGCGCATCCGTTACAATAAACCTATTTCATTCATTGCCGTCTGAAAATGTTTCTACCGTTTCAGACGGCCTATATTCTGATAGAGACCAATTATGTCATACCAACAAATTACCCTTGCCGTGAAAGACACCGTTGCCGAGCCATTGGCCGATGCGTTGATGGAGCACGGTGCGCTTTCCGCAGCGATTGAAGATGCCTACGCCGGCACCGAAAACGAACAGGCCATTTTCGGCGAACCGGGCATGCCGACCGAGCAAATTTGGCAGCAAAGCAAAGTGATTGCCCTGTTTGGCGAAGACGACGATGCGGCTGCGGTGATTCAAAACGCCGCACAAGAATGTGGTTTAACCGACTTACACTACACCACCGAAATCTTGGAAGACCAAGACTGGGTGCGCTTAACCCAAGCCCAGTTCGACCCGATTCAGATTTCCGAGCGCCTGTGGATTACCCCTTCTTGGCACGACGCGCCCGATGAAAACGCCGTTAATCTGCAACTCGACCCCGGCTTGGCTTTTGGTACCGGCAGCCACCCGACCACCCGCTTGTGTTTACAATGGCTGGACGCACAATTAAAAGGCGGTGAAAGCGTGTTGGATTACGGCTGCGGCTCAGGCATTTTGGCGATTGCCGCCTTGAAACTGGGTGCCGGCTCGGCAGTGGGTGTGGATATTGACGAGCAAGCCATCCGCGCCAGCAAAGCCAATGCCGACCAAAACAATGTTCAAGCCCAATTCTATCTACCAGATGCCGTGCCTGAAGGCCAGTTTGATGTGGTGGTAGCTAATATTTTGGCGAATCCTTTGCGTATGCTTGGCGAAATGCTGGCCGGCCGCACCAAATCGGGCGGGCGCATTATTTTATCGGGCTTGTTAGACGAGCAAGTAGAAGAATTAAGCGAAATCTACGGCCAATGGTTCGACATCGAGCCTGCCGAAATTGATGAAGGCTGGGCGCGCTTAAGTGGCGTGAAGCGTTAACAGATTCAATTAAAAAGGCCCTTACATTCGCCTAACAAGTGCAATTTCCAATAACAGAAAAGGCCAGTATGCGGTAGTATACTGCCTTTCCTGACAAGAAAGATTGCAATATGGCCTACACACAACTGACCTCACACCAAAGATACTACATTTCCAGACATTACCGCAACCTACCCCTAAACCAAATCGCACAGAACATCGGTTGTCATCCCGCCACCGTCAGTCGGGAAATCAGACGGCATTCCGTCAACGGAACCTACTGTTACCGAAAAGCACAACAG